>NZ_JBFRDK010000035.1:0-49406 GCF_052113545.1 Paenibacillus sp. TAF43_2 | reverse complement strand
ATTATAAACCGTTTGGAGTTCAAGTTCGTTCTCTTGACACCGAACCGTGTGATCTTTATAATCGAAACTAACGATTTTATGCATATGGAGCGTTGAAGAGGAACAGTAATTTCGTTTGTCAGGCCTAGAGAGCCGGTGATTTATGGTGGAAGCCGGACCTGCAGCGAAATGAAGCTCGCCTTGGAGCTGTGCGATTAACGAAAGCGATGTTTACGAAACATCGTTTACGCGAAAATCACCGTTTGGCCCGCGATAAGGGCGACAAGTGAGCGATCGGCAAAGCATGTCTTTCGCTAACTAGGGTGGTACCACGGGAGAACAACCTCTCGCCCCTAGCGATAATTCGCTAGGGGCGAGAGGTTTTATGTTTTTTTGTACAATTATGCATTCAGCATTTATTTGAGAGAGGATATGAGCACATGAGTCAAGAACAGCAATTTCACGGCTATAACCCGCTTGTTGTGGAGCCGAAATGGCAGCAATTTTGGGATAAAAACAAAACGTTTCAAACGACAGAGGATGCTGAAAAACCAAAGTTTTACGCATTAGATATGTTTCCATATCCATCTGGAGCTGGCTTGCATGTAGGACATCCCGAAGGGTATACAGCGACAGATATCGTGTCTCGCTACAAAAGAATGAAAGGTTATAATGTCCTTCACCCGATGGGCTGGGATGCGTTCGGATTGCCTGCTGAGCAGCATGCGCTAGATACAGGAAAGCATCCGCGCGATATTACGTTTGTAAACATCGATAATTTCCGCAGACAAATAAAATCACTTGGCTTCTCATACGATTGGGATCGCGAGATTAGTACAACCGATCCTGAATATTATAAATGGACGCAATGGATTTTTATCCAATTGTACAACAGAGGACTCGCTTATGTTGCTGAAGTATCAGTTAACTGGTGTGAAGCTCTTGGAACGGTGCTTGCCAATGAAGAGGTTATTAACGGCCTAAGCGAGCGGGGCAATCATCCCGTTGTTCGCAAGCCTATGCGTCAGTGGATTTTGAAAATTACGGAATACGCGGATCGTCTGTTGGATGATTTGGAAGAACTGGACTGGACAGAAAGCATTAAGGATATGCAGCGCAACTGGATTGGAAAATCCAAAGGAGCTGAGGTTACCTTTGAGATTGACGGTCATGATTCCGCTTTGGTCGTATTTACGACTCGTCCAGATACATTGTTTGGCGCGACTTATTGCGTACTCGCTCCTGAGCATGAGCTTGTTGCAAAAATCGTAACGGCAGAGCAAAAAGAAGCAGTTGAAGCTTATCAACTGGCAGCATCGCGCAAGAGTGATTTGGAGCGTACTGATTTGGCGAAAGACAAGTCAGGCGTGTTCACAGGAGCTTATGCCATTAATCCCGTTAATGGCGTGAAAACACAAATCTGGATCGCAGATTATGTTCTTGCTGGTTATGGAACGGGTGCTATTATGGCTGTTCCAGGTCATGACGCTCGCGACTGGGAATTTGCTAAGCAATTTGATTTGCCAATCGTTGAGGTTGTTCAAGGCGGAGATGTTACGAAGGAAGCTTATGCAGGCGACGGCATTCATGTCAATTCCGATTTCTTGAATGGTTTGACGAATGAAGAAGCGATTGCGAAAATGATAGAGCATCTGGATGCATCGGGCAAAGGCAAAGGGAAAATCACTTACCGACTGCGCGATTGGTTGTTCAGCCGCCAGCGCTACTGGGGTGAGCCGATTCCGATCCTTCACTTGGAGGATGGTACGATGAAGACTGTTCCTGAGGATCAGCTTCCGCTTCTGCTGCCTGATGTTGATGCTATCACTCCTTCAGGAACAGGGGAATCACCGCTTGCCAGCGTTACGGAATGGGTGAATACGATCGATCCTGAAACGGGCATGAAGGCTCGCCGTGAAACGAACACGATGCCGCAATGGGCTGGCAGCTGCTGGTACTACCTGCGCTTCATCGATCCTAAAAACGACAAACAGCTTTGTTCGCCAGAGAAGCAAAAGCAATGGCTGCCGGTTGACCTTTACATTGGTGGCGCTGAGCACGCTGTTCTGCATCTGCTTTACGCTCGTTTCTGGCACAAGGTGCTTTATGATATCGGCGTTGTAGATACAAAGGAGCCGTTCCATAAGCTTGTCAACCAAGGCATGATCCTTGGAAACAACAACGAAAAAATGTCCAAATCGCGTGGAAATGTTATCAATCCAGATGATATCGTAAACGAGTTTGGCGCAGATACGCTTCGTATGTACGAAATGTTTATGGGGCCGCTTGAAGCAACGAAACCTTGGAATACCAATGGTGTGGAAGGAACATATCGTTTCCTTAACCGTGTATGGCGTTTGTTCGTGAACGAGGACGGCAGCTTGAATGCCAAAATCGGCAATGGCGAAACGAGTGATGCATTCAAGCGCATATGGCATCGTTCAATCAAAAAAATTACGGATGATTATGAGGGACTTCGTTTCAACACCGTAATCAGCCAGCTCATGATTTTTGTAAACGAAGCCTACAAAACAGATGTGCTTCCGCAAGCAGCAATGGAGCAATTCGTTCAATTGATTTCTCCAATTGCGCCGCATATCGCGGAAGAGCTATGGGAGAAGCTGGGACGCACGGATTCGCTTACGTATGCAGCGTTCCCGACGTTCGAAGAAGCTTGGACGGTCGATCAAGAGGTTGAGATCGTCGTACAAGTAAATGGTAAAATCGCAGATCGCATCTCCATTGCAGCTGATATGGACGTTGCTGAGATGGAAAGCATAGCGAAAGAACTTGAGAAGGTGCAAGAGCTGATTGCCGGCAAAACAATCCGTAAAGTCATTGCGGTAAAAGGCAAGCTAGTCAATATCGTTGCCAATTAAGACAAACAGAAGAGGTGAGCGGGCATTAGCTGAAGAACAGCTATTGACCGTTCACCTCTTCGCCTATAAAGGCGGTCGAAACCTTGACCACATCTTCATCGAACTTTGCATGTGTCGTACGGATGAGTTGATTGAATACTCCTTCTGTCTCGCGGCGCAGCAGGTTTAGCGCTTTGGCTGTAATGCCGCCAGGGACGGCAACTCTCTCTTGCACCTCTGCTGGTGTAAGGCCGCCTTCGGTCAGCAGCAAGCCGGTTCCGAGCAGCATGGCGCTTGCAACACGCAGCGCTTCATCACGGCTTATACCCGTTTCTTCAACCGCAGCATCAACAAATTGCTCAAGCAGGAAAGACATAAAAGCTGGTCCGCAGCTTGAAATGTCGGATACGATGCGTGTGTAATTCTCATCTATTCGCAGCGGCTGACTAATATGGGATAATAAGTCCTCCAGTTGAGCCATATCTTTCTCATCAATCGTTTCCCCATAAATACAAAGCGATGCTCCGCTCCATACATAATTTGTAATGCTCGGAATAACCTTAGCTACCTTGCAATCGAGTTCCCCTTCTAGATGAGAGATAAGGACAGGACTCGTTATAGATACGACAATCTGGTTTGGTCGAATAGTTGCCTTCAAATCATCGACCACTTTTTTGAACTCCAAAGGCTTTACGCACAAAAAAACAATATCGCAGCCGTAAGCAGCCGCAGCATTCGTATATTCGGCTCTCATGCCGGAATAACGGTTGGCCAAGGCTTGCGCTTTTGCAAAGGTGCGGTTGCTGACGGCAATTTGTTTTGGTGATAATGCACCAGATGCGATCAAAGCTTCAATGAGCAGGCTTCCCATTGTGCCCGTCCCGATAAATCCGACATTCATGCTGAACCCTCCTATAGGTTTGGCGCGCGCATAACCTGCTTTAATTTGTAGAGAAAGGTTATATGCGAACAAATCCCGAGTGAAAATTTCAATAGCCGTACTCATTTCGTGTGCTCTCTTACCTTATTCCGCAGGACTTGTTTCATATGTCACTAATTACCAAAAAAATCGTCGCTTTCAAAGGAGAGTGAAGAAGTGAAGCCTTTAACTGGAACGATTTCTAGCAAAGCCATTATATTTA
Organism: Paenibacillus sp. TAF43_2; assembly: GCF_052113545.1. Lineage (NCBI taxonomy): Bacteria > Bacillati > Bacillota > Bacilli > Caryophanales > Paenibacillaceae > Paenibacillus > Paenibacillus sp. TAF43_2. The sequence continues at coordinate 45,427 of NZ_JBFRDK010000035.1, read as the reverse complement.
CTTTTATTTTAATACTTGCTGCAGCTATATTGCTGGCAGCTGCTTTTTTGGAGCCTAAGCAGCCGGAAACAGGTGATTGGGTACCTTTAAACGATGCTGTGAAATCTGCAGTCGCTGCAATTGAGGCAGCAGATACGGGTGAAGAAGACGTAAAGAACAAGAAGGATACTGAGATGATCTCGGAAAAGGAGCAAGAAGCATCAGCTGCGGGTGTTGATCATCGGAATGAGCCGGATGGGAAAGCTGCTCTAAATGAAGATACGATTGTATCCACTGCGCCAGCAGCACCAATTGCTAATGCGGGCATGGATGATGCAGCAAAGCTTGATATCAACCGTGCAACGGAGACGGAACTTGATGATTTGAAAGGAATCGGACCGTCAAAAGCAAAAGCAATTATTGAAGATAGAGAAAGAAACGGCAAATTTGCGACCGTTAATGATTTGCTCCGTGTCAAGGGAATTGGTGAAAAACTATTAAAAGGATTGGAAGACAGCATTGTAGCTCGTCCATAATTGTGAGAGAATGGAAAGAAGCGGACATTTACAACTTCCGTTTGCCATTATCTATTAACTCATTTGAAGGAGTCGAGAAAATGTCAGAACAACGCAAGCTTTCCCTTGACACACTATCCGTCCACGGAGGTCAGCAAATCGATCCGACTACGTTGTCGCGCGCGGTACCTATCTACCAGACGACATCTTACGGATTCAAAGATACAGATCATGCAGCGAATCTATTTGCATTGCAGGAATTTGGAAATATTTACTCCCGAATTATGAACCCGACATCGGATGTTTTTGAGAAACGTGTAGCTGAATTAGAGGGTGCTCCGGCAGCATTGGCAGTTGCTTCTGGTCAATCGGCTATTACATACGCGATTCTAAATATTGCAGGAGCTGGCGATGAGATCGTTTCATACATTCCCGAGCCCTTACTTGTGCAGACCGATTGAACATGGAGCAGACATTGTGGTGCATTCCGCGACCAAGTTTATCGGCGGACATGGAACATCAATCGGCGGTATCATTGTAGACGGCGGCAAGTTTGACTGGAAAGCCAGCGGCAAATTCCCAGGTCTTACTGAGCCGGATCCAAGCTACAATGGCGTTGTTTACACCGATGCAGTTGGCCCTGTCGCTTATATCATTAAAGCTCGCGTCCAATTGCTAAGAGATATGGGTGCTGCCATTTCACCTTTCAACTCCTTCCTATTGCTTCAAGGACTTGAGACGCTGCATCTTCGGATGGAACGCCACAGCTCAAACGCGCAAAAGGTAGCTGAATATTTGGAAGGCCATGAAGCGGTTGAGTGGGTTAGCTATCCAGGACTTCCAAGCCACCCGTCCTATGACCTTGCACAAAAATATTTGCCGAAGGGCAAAGGCGCAATTATGACATTTGGCATTAAAGGCGGAGTAGAAGCGGGCAAGAAAGTGATCAACTCCGTTCAGCTATTCTCGCATTTGGCGAATGTCGGTGATTCCAAGTCGCTAATTATTCATCCAGCAAGCACAACACATCTGCAATTGTCTGAGGAACAGCAAGCTAATGCGGGCGTTTCTCCAGGCATGATTCGTCTATCGATTGGTACAGAAGGCATTGATGATATTTTGGCGGATATTGAGCAAGCCATTGCTGCCAGCCAAGCCTAAGCCTAAACGCTTTAGTAGGAAGCTTTAACGAAGAAATATACGATAAATAAATGCAACCAGAGATCATCAGATGCAGCATGAGAGAGGAAGTTGAGTTATGAGCACCCAAACGAAGGATGCCGACCGCAAGGACTGGGACACCTACTTCATGGATATTGCCTATATGGTTTCGACGCGCTCGCGTTGTCCGCGCAGACATGTTGGAGCTGTTCTTGTACAAGGAAAAAAACTGCTTGGCACAGCGTATAACGGTGCTCCGATGGGCGTGCAGGATTGTCTCGAGGCAGGCTGCATGATTTCGGAGGAAGTTGAGATGAAGCTGGTCGACGGCAAGGAGCAGCCATTCAAGAAACAACGCTGTATTCGAACGATACATGCGGAGCAAAATTTGCTGCTGTTCACCGATCGTACCGATCGCGAAGGCTCAACCGTTTATGTAACCGACCAGCCTTGCTGGACATGCGCTAACATGCTCGCGAACAGCGGCGTTATCGAAATCGTCTATCATCGGAGTTATCCGAAAGACAGTGAAAAGGTGAGCAATATGATGGCCCAGAAAGGTATTGTTTTCCGTTGTTTGGATCATTACGAGCCACCTGCTCAGGCGCATATGGATGTAACATCATAGCGTTGTTCATGAAATAGTAGAAACGAGGAGGAACCTCTGATTGCATCTTTTGATGCGACAGAGGTTCTTTTTTTTGTTATGAGGCTTTTGCGAATTGGAGGGAGCTAGAGGTGAATCGACGTCCTTTAATTTGGTTTGCGATTTGTTGGGCATTTGGGGGCGCGGCTGCTGCCGGTTTGAACAGCAGCGGCGTTTGGCTTGCGGCGGGAGCGGGAATATTGCTCGCAACCGCCGCAGTGCTTGGCAAGCAAGCGACGTGGCAGCTCGCGGCGGCTTGTGCTTTGGCAGTGTGCCTTGCCGCAGGAGAGCGGTTATGGGCGGATGCCCGCAACGTGACTGCGCTGCCAGCACTGCTTGCCGCCGCTGAGGCGGATGGACCGCGAGCTGCGTATGCGGCGGAAGCGGAGGGCGTTATTGTGTCGGCGGTGGAGGTCGACGGCGACCGCGCGATGTTTCGCGTGGAGGCGCACAGCATCCACGTTCAAGGTGAAGCCGCTGCGCAGCCGCTGCGCGAGCGGTTGATCGTGCATGTCCGGCTGATGGAACAGCCGGAGCAGGCTATCGCCGCGGCTTGGCAGCGCGGCGCCAAAGTGCGCCTTGCCGGCGAGCTTACGCGGCCGGCTGGCGCATCCAATAGCGGCGGATTTGATTACCGCCGCTACCTCAGCAGCCAGAGAATCCACTGGCTGCTGAAAGTGAAGGGCACCGCCGCCGTAAAGCCGGCGCCGGGCCCCAAGTGGACCGCGGCCGCGCTGCTCGGCCGCGTCGACAGCGCGCGCGCATGGCTTGGCGCGCAGATGGAACAGCTGTATCCGTCCTCGCAGTCCGGATACATGAAGGGGCTGGTCCTCGGCATTCGCGAGGACCTCGATCCAGAGCAGTTCCAGCAATTTTCAAGGCTTGGTTTAACGCATATTTTAGCGATTTCGGGCCTCCATGTTGCTGTATTCCTTTATGCGCTTAGCGGACTGCTGCGCGTCGCACGTATAAGCCGCGAACGAATGCTGCTCATCCTCATGTTGTCCGTTCCCTTGTATGTGCTGCTTGCCGGCGCTTCCCCTTCGGTTGTCCGCGCAGGTCTAATGTCCGTTCTTGGGCTATTGGCAGCCCGGATGGGCAAGCTGAAGGATGGGCTGCATCTGTTAGCTGCTGCTGCGGTGCTTATGCTTATTTATGATCCCTATTTTATCGAGGATGTCAGCTTTCAGCTGTCGTTCATTGTAACGATCGGTCTGATTGTCGGAGTCCAGCCTGTACGGCAAGCAATGCCGAGGTGGCGCAGAGGAAAATCGCTGCTTGATCTGGCAGCGGTTACGCTCGTAGCGCAGATTGTTTCTTTTCCATTGACGATTTATTATTTCAATCAGTTTCATGTGTTGTCTATGCTCGCGAATTTTGTGCTCGTTCCGTTCATCAGCTTTATCGTTATGCCGCTTGGCGCAGTATCTCTTCTGCTTGCGATACCTTGGGAGGGCGGCGGCAAGCTGCTGGCCTATTTCTCGCATTTCGCGAATGAATGGACGTTTGCTTTCGTCGAGCAGCTGTCCGAAGTGGATTCATTAAGGACGATTTGGGCAACTCCGCCTCTTTGGTGGGTGGCAGCTTGGCTGATTATATTTGGTGTCATATTTCGGATTTTGCGCAGTTGGACGATGCAAATCGCTGCGAAACATGAGGAAGAAGCAGCGACCATAGAGGAGACAGTTGCAATTGGAGCGGTTCATCCTTACATAGTGGTTAAAGAAAACAGTAAAAAGCTAAGGACTAGCCTATATCTGCTGTTAGCGTTAGTTTTGATTATGATTTTTTATGCCTTTAAGCCGGATTTATTTAACCGTCAGGCAGAGGTTAGTTTTATTGATGTTGGTCAAGGCGATGCTGTACATATCCGAACACCCGGCGGCAAGCATATTTTAATCGATGGCGGAGGTACGATGAGCTTCCGCAAGCCGGGAGAAGAGTGGAAGGAGCGGAGCGACCCTTTTGAAATTGGGGAAAAGGTGCTTGTGCCTTTACTAATGAAAAGAGGCGTGCGCGAGATTGACATCCTCGTCATTTCACATTTGGATAGCGATCATATCCGTGGTTTAAAAGCGGTTTTGGAGACAATTCCAATACGCAGCATTTGGTGGAATGGAACGGTGAAGGAAGCAGATGATGCTCAGCAGCTAATTAAGCAGGCACTTGCGCTGGGAATTCCAATGTACAGCGCGTCTGCGGGCATGAAGCAGCAGGTAGATGCAAATACGAAGATAAGCGTTCTGTGGCCCTTGGCGCAAAAAGAGGAAGCGGTGGCTCACCTTGAGGAGCAGAATGAAGCCAGTGTTGTGCTTAGTGTTCAGCTTTTTCAGTCGGTCTTCTTGTTTACCGGTGATATTAATGCAGCCACGGAACGCGCCATTATACGAAATGAGCGGCAGCAAAATATAATGGATTCAAATGAAAAGACTGTCTCCGTTATGAAGGTTGCACATCATGGCAGTCGTTTTTCAACAAGCGCAGAGTGGCTCGATTATTGGGATACTCTTGGAGCAGTAGCTTCTGTTGGAGCAACAAACACCTACGGCCATCCTAGTCCAGATGTAATTTCTCGATTAAATCAAGCGGGAACCGCTTTGTGGCGAACAGATCGTGATGGCGAGGTACGGTTTATTGTAACCAGCCAAGATTTATTTACGTATACAAAAATTAAGTAGGGCGGGTATCGAAAAAATGGGAATAGAAAGCCTTGCCTTCATATTTCCGTACCTAAATTCGCATAGCATATGAAAATCATTCATACTTAGGAATAAAGAAGTCGAGCCGTTTTCAGAGGTTTTCGACTTCTTTCTATATACGAGTTAGTTGAAATTTGGTATCCTTTAATGTGGAGTTTATTTCGATTCTTTCACAGCATAGCGAGTATCTGTAAATTTTTTATGGTTTTTTCCTGCTTCGTGCATTCAAGACGGTCCGCTTGGGGACAATCGCTCTGCTTGTTAAAACTTACTAAAAAAAATAAAGTAATATTTCTAATTTATCTGCAACTTTTACCGCAACCAGTTCGTCAGAATGGTTGCAAGAGAGGGGGATCCTTCGTGGTGGAGCCGGAGCTTATAAGAGCCGCTCAGTCGGGAGATCGCGACGCTTTAATTACTCTATTGCGAGAGATTGAAACGCATGTTTATCGGACAGCCTATTATATATTAAATAATGAACAGGATGCCCTTGATGCAGCGCAAGAAGCGCTAATTCGCATCTATACAAAAATAGGCTCGTACGAAGAAAAAGCGCAGTTCAAAACATGGATTCAACGTATTGTAACCAACATTTGCATTGACAAGTTTCGGAGAAATAAACCGACCGTCTCAATAGATGAGCACGACATGGTATTCCACGAAAAACAAAACGTGGAGGACGAGGTAATGTCTGCTTACGCTGTTAAAGACATTCAAGCCGCTATCGACAAGCTTCCTGAGCATCATCGTGCGGTCGTCGTCCTTCGGTATTTACAGGATTTCTCTTACAATGAAATTGCAGATTCGCTCGATTTGCCGCTCAATACAGTGAAATCCTATTTATTCAGAGCTAGGCAACAGCTGCAGACTTTACTCCATGATTATCAGAAAGGTGGTGTCCGGGGATGAATTGTCAAGAGGTGATGGAACTAATGCAAAGACAGCTAGACAACGATCTCGATGAAAGCGAAATCGAAGTCTTGATGAATCATACTAGACAGTGTCCGGACTGTGCAGCCATGTTCGAGCGGTTACAGCTATTGTCCGCCGAGCTTACCAGTTTGCCAAAAGTTATGCCGAGCTATAGCTTAGTCGATGCGATTATGCCTCAATTAGAGCGGATGGAACTGTTTGGTCAGGCTGAAGCGGAACCGCCATCCATGGTTAGCAGAACGGAAGCAACAAAACGTCTTTCGAAGCGTCAACGCCGCTGGCCGTCCATGCGCATTATGAGTGGTGTGATCGCAGCCGGAATCGTTGCAGGGCTGTTTCTCGTAACGTATAATTCAGGCTCGATTGGCGATATGAATGCATCACAATCTTCAGCCAAGCGATCGAATAACGTCGCGGCTGATATGATGAACGATACGCCAGTGGAAATGTCTTATAAAGCGAGCGCTAACGGTGCTGAAGACCCAGAAGTGAAGACAGAAACGGCAAAAAAAAGTGATGAAGCCGATTCATCGCCATCGTCCAAGAGTACCGCAATAAATCCTTTAACCAATGAAGACAAAGCGCCTGATGGTGGGTCATTTGAGGATGGCTCAATCAAGGGCTTAACTTCGAATCCTTCTGAAGGGTTGGTTGAAAACGAAGGCGAGAATGGTTTGGGTGCGAATGCGAACAGCACGGCAACGGTTTCACCCGATGGCCTTTATAGCGGCAAGGCTGACAATTTTAAAATTAAAGTAGTTGCTGCTGCCGATCAATCTGTCGTCTTCACATCACCGCGCAAAAACGGTGAGCTGCTCAATCTGGCCTGGTCTGAGGACAGCAAAAAGCTGACCTACGAGGTTCATGTTGAACAAGGAGCAATTGAGAAGTATGTGATCGATTTATCTACGCTGACGGAGCAGAAGGCAGGGCATTAACTTGGAAACTGCTCGCTTCAGCACAKATTGCGGTCTGCAAAAATTAAGGGTTATTACGCACATTTACATCGATTTATGCGTATAATGTTAGCAGCGATAGTGTCTGCGACGAATCCTTAACGTCGTATGACCATCCGCAGGGCGGTACCATGGACCTGCCTGCGAATGTTTATATAGATGTTCGGCAAAGGGATGAGGCTTTATATGGCTCATCCCTTTGTTGCCGTCTAATTGTACTTACTCGTGACGAGGTGAAGGTATGGATGCAAAGGAAGCATTAAAAGAAATAAAGGGCGGACGCTTCCGTCCCATTTATGTGCTGTATGGCAAGGATCGTTATCGGCTGCAGCAATTTATTAACGTATTGACCGAGGCGATGTTTACAGCTGAGGAGCGAGAGCTTGGCATTGTTAAATTTGATACAGCGGAAACCTCGATTGAAGAAGCGGTTCTTGAAGCGGAAACATCGCCTTTTTTTGTGCAGCGGAAGCTGATTTTGATACGAGATGCGACTGTGCTGTGTGCTGGAGGCAAGGAAGGCGGAAAGCTTGAGCATCGTCCTGAGAAGCTGATTCAGTATATGGAGTATCCTTCAGAGACATCCATTATCGTTATTTCTGTCCAATCAGAGAAGCTGGATGAACGTCGAAAGCTTGTAAAAACGTTAAAGGATCGTCATTCCTTAGTTCCGTTCCCTGAACTCGATGCGGTTCAGCTTAAGCAATGGATGATTAAGCGGGCAACAGATCAACATAGAACCTTGTCTTCAGATGCGGCTGAGCTGCTCCTATCACGCGCTGGAGCGAATATGCAGCAATTGTCGCAGGAAGTGGACAAGCTGTGCTTGCATGCGGGAACAGGCGGTGTCATTGATGTAGAGACGGCATCTATGCTAACTGCAGCAACAGTTGAAGAGGACGTATTTGCGCTTGTGGATGCGATCGCTGAGCTTCGCATTGACAAGGCAATTCGTCTGTACAGAGAATTGCTGGTTCGTCGTGAAGAACCGATTAAGATCGCCGCTCTTATCGCTAGGCAGTTAAGAATCATGCTGCAAATCAAAGAGCTGGAGCAGCATCACTATTCCCCTCAGCAAATGGCTGGCCAATTAGGATTGCATCCATACGCAGTCAAGCTTGCCGCGGAGAAAAGCCGGAAATTTCAAGTGGCTAGACTTGGCAGGCTGCTGGCTTCACTTGCAGATCTCGATTATAAAATGAAAACCGGAGCAATTGATAAAACGCTCGGTTTAGAGCTGTATTTGCTTTCACTTGGCATGGAGAAGGGCGCATAGCGTTCTTTCCATTGCCTTTTTTTATGTGAAAAGCAAATAAGCAGCATGGAACAACAAAAAAGCTTCACCGCTCGATAAGAGCAGTGAAGCTTTTTTGATGTGCTAAACGAATTTCAGTTGACCAGATGGACAACGTCATTCGTATGAGCGGTTATCTTGCTTAGGCTTGAGCCGAAAGGGCATTCAGACGTTTAGCAAGACGAGATTTTTTGCGGGAAGCCGCATTTTTATGAATCAGGCCTTTAGTTGCTGCTTTGTCCAACTTTTTCGTTGCAGCGATAAGAGCTGCTTTAGCAGCATCTACATCAGTGCCAGCGATAGCTTGGTCAGCAGATTTAACGGCCGAACGAAGTGCGGATTTTTGGGATGCATTCAAAGCACGACGCTTTTCACTTGTTTTAACGCGTTTAATCGCGGATTTAATATTTGGCATGGAATTCACCTCCTAAACTGTTTACAACGGTTTATCTACATCATAAACCTAGACAACACAACTTAAAGTATATTATCATGCCACTCCTCAAAAAGCAATAGCAGGAAGCTCCTTATAAAAACTGTATTCCGTAAGGATGAAGGCTCATCTACGAGTATGAAAATAATCCATCTGCAAACAATAACATCAGAACTGGTGTTTGAAGGGAGAATGAGCTATGGAGAACGAACTTGATTTGCAAAAATATAATGTTAGAACAGACTTGGCGCTTGAAGCGAAGGAGATGGCAGAGGCGCCAAGCGGCGGGCCTATACCAGGCATACAATCCGAAACTTCGGAAGATGAAGGAATAACGATTACGCAGCTGCATGTACAAAACGAACAAGGCGCTCAGGCCATTGGCAAAATGCAAGGGCATTATGTGACGATTGAGGTTCCGGAGCTGCGAAAAGGGGATACGGGGCTGCAGGATAGGGTGGCGACACAGTTTGCCAAACATTTTGAAGCTTTCCTTGAACGGTTGTCCATAAATAAAACAGCGCGAGTTCTAATTGTAGGTTTAGGCAATTGGAATGTTACGCCTGATGCTCTTGGTCCAATTGTTGTTGAGAATGTAATGGTCACTCGTCATTTTTTCGAGCTGATGCCTGATCAAGTGGCGCCTGGTTATCGCGCGGTAAGTGCGGTAGCGCCTGGAGTGCTTGGCATAACGGGTATTGAATCCAGTGAAATCGTTCAAGGTATCGTTGAGAAGACGAGTCCGGAACTCGTCATTGCTATTGATGCATTAGCATCTAAAGCATTAGAGAGAGTGAATACAACGATCCAAATTGCAGATACAGGCATTCATCCGGGCTCTGGCATCGGGAATAAGCGAAAAGGGCTTACAAAAGAAATTTTAGGTGTCCCGGTCATTGCGATCGGAGTGCCTACCGTTGTTTATGCTTCGACCATCGTCAACAACACGCTTGAGATGATGAGCAGTCATTTTAAGAAACAAAGCGCAAACTCGGATCAAATTTTAGGTTTGGTAAATCAGATGGAAGAAAACGAGAGGCTGCAGCTCGTCAGGGAAGTGCTCAGCCCGCTTGGCCATGATCTGCTGGTTACGCCAAAGGAAATTGATGAATTTATAGAGGATATCGCCAACATTATAGCAAGCGGACTAAATGCATCGCTGCACGAAGCGGTTGATTCAAGCAATGTTGCTGCGTATACGCATTAAATTCCTATGATAATTAAGAAAGAAGCTTTCTAAAGGCATAACCTTTGGACAGCTTCTTTTTTTTGCGCGATTCGCTATTTTGTATCCCTATAACTCTATCAACGCTAATTATTCCACATAGATTTGGTTCTATGAACTCTATCACTCTCATAGTTTAGTAGTGACTAATGCGGCTAGCACTATGAAGCGGGAGGTAATAAACCAATGAAAAGAAAAATTATGCTGCTTGATATAGGGAAGGAAAGTAGACGAGTGAGACAATTGCTAGTAACGGGACGTACATTCGCGTTGCTCTCATTTTGCTCAATGGTATTTTTTATTTTGTTAGGAGCAGCGGGTATGGCGCATCAGCAAACGACAGCTTCGCCTGTAAATTCAATGAAAGGTTTTGCTGCTGCTGTATCGAGCGGTTTTTTTGGGGATATGCTAGAGATGGAGATGCCTGCATTTCAAAGCAGTCGGGAAACAGATACTTTTACTTCAAAGCAAATTAGTGCGTTTCTTATGCGAGCTTTAACAGATATTAATCCTAACGATCCCAAAAGCTTGCTTGCAGGCGAGCTGCCTGGCATGGGGGTTAATGATGCTTACTTAATTCGCAAGGGCATCGGTACGGATACAGCGGTGGGGCCGGAAGATAATGCACCGATTACATATGATCCGCTTGGCGAATTGCATGAGGATACAGGAACAGATGTATCGAATAATGGGGCGACAGAAGGAAATGAGGAGGAGCCGCTGCCGGTACAGACAGACAAGCCATCTTCAGGAACTGGCGAAGGTGATAACGGGGAGCCGGCGAAACCTACGACTGGCGGAAAAAAAGTGGCTTTTATCTATCACTCGCATAATCGCGAATCCTGGTACCCTGAACTGACAGATAAAAAGAAAGACCCGAATTCTAGTACAAAAAATATTACGCTGGTTGGCAAACGGCTTGCCCAGAAGCTGGAGGAGAAGGGTGTAGGCGCACAGCACTCGAACACTGATTATCCAACGGCGATTAAAGGATATGATTGGAACTATTCTTATAAATATTCGATGAAAACGGTGAAAGAAGCCATTGCCAGCAACAAGGATTTGAAGTTTTTCTTCGATCTTCACCGAGACTCGCAGAGGCGGAAAGAAACGACCATCGATATTGATGGCAAAAGCTATGCGCAGGTTTATTTCATTATCGGCCATAAAAATCCCAATTGGGAAAAAAACGAAGCCTTTGCGACTAAAATTCACGAAGCGCTCGAAAAAAAATATCCAGGCATCTCTCGCGGTATTTGGGGCAAAACAGCCTCATCAGGCAATGCCGAATACAATCAATCGCTAGCTGAGGATAATGTGCTTATTGAGGTAGGGGGCGTAGACAACACCCTCGAAGAGTCCTATCGAACAGCGGATGCGCTGGCAGCAGTTATTTCCGAAATTTACTGGGCAGACGAGAAGGCATCAACAAAAAAGTAGGAGGGGGCGAAGAATAAGTGAAACGAAATGCGCTAAAATGGACGGTGCTGGGCGGTGCTTTGGCGATAATCATCATGTATGGCATTGATATGTCCTCTTCGGGCATCGAGCGTATATATGGACCTATAGAAGGCTCAAGCGGGTACACAGAGATTCCGCAGACAGAGCAAAATGTGCAGCCAGTTAATGATTTTCAGAAGGAACAGCAGCAAAAGATTGCCCAGCTTGAGCAGGAGCTTAAAGAACTAAAGCGACTTGCTGCATATGATGACGAAACCACAGGAGAAACGGCCGAAACCTTTCCTGCCGAAAATGAAAGGATGCCTGGTCTTCCGCTTAAGAGTGACCAGCCAGCAGTAAATAAGATCGCAGATTCAACCTCTGGTTTGCTGCAAAATATGTCAAGTGAAGGCATTCGAATGGTCGTATCTATATTCGATGGGCTGACGAAGTGATAATGAACATTGCTGGTCTTCCCMTTAACTGATATAATAGGAGGAATGATTAGCATTATTGGAAATTGTGGGGGTTAGGCATGACTGACGTACGTGACCGACAAAAGAGAATTAGGAATTTTTCCATTATCGCGCATATAGACCACGGAAAGTCTACGCTTGCTGACCGGATCTTAGAATTTACCGGCGCTTTGACATCACGCGAGATGCAAGAGCAGGTTCTTGACAAAATGGATTTGGAGCGGGAACGCGGAATTACCATCAAGCTGCAAGCGGTACGCTTGGCATATAAGGCAGATGACGGGATCGAGTATATACTCAATCTGATTGACACGCCTGGACACGTCGACTTTACATACGAGGTTTCACGCAGTCTCGCTGCTTGTGAAGGTGCTTTGCTCGTTGTTGACGCTGCGCAAGGCATTGAAGCGCAAACGCTGGCTAACGTATACTTGGCGTTAGACAACAATTTGGAGATCGTACCTGTTATTAATAAGATCGATTTGCCAAGTGCGGAGCCTGAACGGGTAAAGCAGGAAATTGAAGATGTCATTGGATTAGACGCCAGCGACGCGGTACTTGCTTCTGCAAAAGCGGGAATCGGCATTAAGGAAATACTAGAGCAGGTTGTGACGAAGATGCCTTCACCAGAAGGAGATCCAGATCAGCCGCTTAAAGCGCTTATTTTTGACTCCCATTATGATCCCTACAAAGGCGTAATCGTTTATGTACGAGTTATGGATGGAAGCATCAAAGCAGGCAATAAAATTAAGTTTATGGCAACGGGAGCAGAATTTGAGGTCATCGAGGTTGGGGCATTCATGCCGAACATGGCGATCGTGAAGGAGCTTGCGGTCGGTGATGTTGGTTTTGTCGTTGCGGGCATCAAGAACGTGAAGGACACGCGTGTCGGTGATACAATTACGGATGCGAAGAAACCTGCACCAGAACGTCTGCCAGGCTATCGTCAGATTAACCCGATGGTATTCTGCGGACTCTATCCAATCGAGACACAGGACTATAATGACTTGCGTGATGCGCTTGAGAAGCTGGAGCTTAACGATGCATCACTCAAATATGAGCCGGAATCATCAACTGCTTTGGGCTTTGGTTACCGCTGTGGATTTCTTGGCTTGCTTCATATGGAAATTATTCAAGAACGGATTGAACGGGAATTCAACATCCCGCTTATTACGACAGCACCAAGCGTAATTTACAAAATTACGCTGACAAATGGCGAAACGATGGAGATTGATAATCCATCGAACTATCCTGAAGCAGGCAAGCTTGACTTCGTAGAAGAGCCTTTCGTTAAGGCTGCTATCATTGTCCCAAATGACTATGTCGGCGCAATTATGGAGCTTTGCCAGAACAAGCGTGGCGAGTTCGTGAATATGGAATATTTGGATTTGAATCGTGTAACGCTTACGTATCAATTACCTTTGTCAGAAATTGTGTATGATTTCTTCGATCAGTTGAAATCAAGCACGAAGGGTTATGCATCGTTCGATTACGAGATATCGGGCTACCGCAGATCCAATCTGGTCAAAATGGACATCATGCTTAACAATGAACAGGTTGATGCTTTGTCTGTCATTGTCCACCGCGATCGTGCTTACCAACGCGGCAAGGTTATTTGTGAAAAGCTGAAGGAACTTATTCCGCGTCAAATGTTCGAGGTGCCGATTCAAGCATCTATCGGCAACAAAATCATATCGCGTGAGACAGTAAAAGCAATGCGTAAAAACGTTCTTGCCAAATGCTACGGCGGTGACATTAGCCGGAAGCGGAAGCTGCTTGAGAAGCAGAAGGAAGGCAAGAAGCGGATGAAGCAAGTAGGTAGTGTAGAGGTGCCGCAGGAAGCGTTCATGGCGGTACTCAAAATCGGCGAGGATTAAAACGTACGAGGATGAGGGAGGGCGCAGCTCTCCCTCTTTTCTATTTTAAGTGAACTGTATTTACCGACTTATATTTCAACGCGGGACGTGAGCCTGCCGCTCTTATGCAGTGCCAGCCGTTTACGCTTGAAGGAGAATGTTAACGATGAACATGACGCAATCACCACGCGCTTTATATATACACATCCCTTTTTGCACGAATAAATGTCATTATTGCGATTTCACTTCCTATGTACTGAAGGGACAGCCTGTTGATCAGTATCTCGACGCGCTTGAGCAAGAAATGCAGCGTACAGTTGCTGAATGGCCGCCAGTAGAAATTGATACTGTTTTTGTTGGTGGAGGTACGCCTACCGTACTGACTCCTCCGCAAATGGAAAGATTTCTAAAAGCAGTACGCACTTATTTCCCGCTTGCTCCAAATGTGGAGTTTACGATGGAAGCGAATCCGGGCACAACGGACATAGACAAGCTGACAGCTATGAAGGAAGGCGGCGTGAACCGGATTAGCTTCGGGGTTCAATCCTTTGATAATGGATTGCTGGAGCGTATTGGCCGCATTCATAGCGTAGACGATGTATATCGCAGTATCGAGAATGCACGCAAAGTTGGATTTACTAACTTATCAATCGATTTGATGTTTGGCCTGCCAGGTCAAACGGTTGAGCTGTTAAGAGACAGTGTGAACAAAGCGATGGAGCTGGGATTGCCTCATTACTCCATCTACAGTCTAAAAGTAGAAGAAAATACGTTGTTCCATAAGCTCTATGAGCGCAACGAGCTGCCTTTGCCTCCAGAGGAAGAAGAGTTTAATATGTTTATTTTGCTAATGGACATGTTGAAAAAAAATGGATACGGACACTATGAGATTAGCAATTTCGCCGAACCAGGTTATGAGAGCCGCCATAATTCCACTTACTGGCGCAATGAGCCGTATTACGGCCTCGGAGCGGGCGCGCATGGCTATGTCAATCGCATGCGTCATGTCAATTTAAAAGGGATTACACCGTATATCGATGCGGCTTCAAGCAAGCTTCCGCGCCTTGAAACGTTTGAAGTTACTGAAGCTGAAGCGATGGAGGATTTAATGATGGTTGGGCTCAGGCTGCTAAGCGGAGTTCCGGCATCACGCTTCTCGAATCAGTTTGAAGGCCAGAAGCTGGAGGACAAGTTCGGTGATGTTATTCATAAATTAATGAAGGATGGCCTGCTCGAAGCTGAGCAAACGGAAGACGATATCATTTATCGGTTGACTGACAAAGGTGTGCTTCTCGGGAACGAAGTTTTTGGTGCTTTTATCGGATATAACGGCTAAAATACTCTTGAGAAAAAATTCGTTGTGGTGTATATTTATTCATATTGATTTTGATCTTGCACCGGGTGGAGGCGAATGCACAAATGCAGGCAGTACAGGTCGTATGTCGGAAAGCAACGTCTAATGATATCGAGACTTTGTTTGAATTAATTAAAGGTTATGCAGAGCAAGGCATTATGCTGCCTCGCACTCGGGAAGCGCTCGAATATATGATAGATACATTCGTCGTCGCGGAAATTGGGGAAGAAGTTGTCGGCTGCGGTTCACTGCTGCGGCTCGGGAAAGAATTGGTTGAGATTCGCTCGCTTGGCATGTCGGATGGCTACAAGGGCGTAGGGATCGGCAGCAAGCTGGTAGAAGCGTTGATCGAACAAGCTAGAGAGCAGCAAATTCCGAAGGTGATGGCTTTAACTTATGCCGTGTCCTTTTTTGAGAAAAATGGCTTCAAGGTCGTTGATAAGGAAATTTTCCCGGAAAAGGTTTGGAAGGATTGCATCAACTGTCCAAAGCAGCTTGCTTGCGATGAAATAGCTGTTCTGAGAATGCTGAATTAAAGCACAATTTCCGAACGTTCCTACTTTTATTGAAAATAAACCACTCTCCTTTAGCGCTTGCATTAGGACTATTGGGAAAGTGGTTTTTTTGTTTCATTCAACTAATATGTTAGTTTGTCCGAACTCGTTGATAGTAATGCTGCGCGTTTTGGTATATAGTCAAGGTAGATGTTTATTGTCATATAGAGGAGAAATAAAAATGAGCCAAAAAAAAGATCAAATCGTAGCAGTAGAGGATAAACTAAAGCATGTAACGACAGTGCTTTTGAAGAAATGGGCAGGATTTAGCGGGTTTTATGGTTTTAAAGCAATGGGTTACGATGAACTGTTCGCTATGCTAAATACAAATGGCTGGAAAGTTATTATAGATGACTCCGTTTCACCTTATCGTATTGTAGAGCTATACCAAGGTGAAAATCGCGTGAGAAGAGAAAAGTTTGCAACAGATGAAGCAGGAAGAGTTCATAAAGTGTAATTGATTGTAGAATAAGCCGCTGTGCCAACATATATTGCTGGCACAGCGGCTTTCTTTAAGCCACATCGGAGTTTCCTTGTGTCATTAAATCGTTTATAAGATGTTTAAATTGAATTAGGCGCATGAAAAATGCCGAACTGACTTGACAATCGACAAGCTGGTTTGGTATTTTTGTAGTAATGATTAGCACTCGATTGGATTGAGTGCTAACGAAGGTACATCGAAATAACGGATTTGACATTTACGTAGGGGGAATTCGAATGCTGACGGAGAGACAACGGATGATTTTACATGCAATAGTGGATGATTATATTCGCTCGGCTGAACCAGTAGGCTCACGCAGTATTTCGAAGCGCGGCGACGTTGGCTTTAGTCCGGCAACCATTCGCAATGAAATGGCGGATTTGGAGGAGCTGGGCTTCTTAGAACAGCCGCACACGTCAGCAGGGCGTGTTCCATCAACGAAAGGTTACCGTTATTATGTCGACCATTTAATAAAGCTTAGCGAAGTAGATGAGAAAGACATTGGTGTGGTTCGCTCGTTCGTAACGGACAAAATGAATCAAATGGAGCAGGTTATTCAACAAACGGCGATGATTCTCTCCAATTTAACCAATTACACATCTATTTTGCTTGGACCTGAAATGTTCAGCACATCGCTTAAGCATTTTGGCCTTGTGCCGCTTGATCAAACATCAGCAGTTGCTATTATTGTGACGAACACTGGACATGTTGAAAATCGGACGATTTCAATTCCTGACGGCCTGAAAATGGACGATATGGAAAAGGTCGTTAACATTTTAAACACAAGATTGGTTGGCGTTCCGCTGATTCGTCTAAGGTCGAAGCTTTACACTGAAGTTGGGCAAGAGCTTGAAAGGCATGTTGATCATTATGAACAGCTGCTGCAGGTACTGGATCATGCATTGCAGAATGAGGATGAGCACCGAATCTTCTTAGGCGGAACAACCAATATGCTGACTCAGCCTGAATTCAAGGATGTAGACAAAGTAAAAACGATTTTGGATTTGCTTGATGAGACACCAGCCATAATGAAAATGTTTTCCGGCCTTCCGTCAGGTATACAAGTACGTATCGGGACAGAAAATGACCATAAGGCAATTAGCGATTGCAGTCTTATCACAGCAACCTATGCCATTGATGGCCAATCGCTGGGAACGATCGGCATTCTAGGACCAACGCGAATGGAATACGGCAAAGTCATTAGTTTGTTGGATATTATATCCAAGGATATGGCGGTTCTTCTTGGCCGCTGGTATAAGTAATTAATGATATTTTGCCAAGTTTACTTCGTAAACTTTTTTAGGAGGTGATTGCATGAGTACGAAAGAACAACATAATGAGGCAGCCGAGGCTGTAGAAGAAGTGGTATCTGCTGAGCAATCAGATCAAGCAAGCGAGGATACTGTAAACGAGGCTGTGGAAGAAGATTCGCGTTATGCGGAGCTTGTGAAGCTGGCTGAGGAGAAAGAGCAGCGCTTCTTGCGCGCACAAGCGGATTTCGATAACTTCCGCCGTCGTACAATGAAAGAAAAAGAAGAACTCGGACAGTACGCATCGATGAAGCTAATCGGTCAACTGCTTCCGGTTGTAGATAATTTTGAGCGCGCTGTTGCAGCCGCATCTGTTAACGGTGATTTTGAATCACTTGCGAAGGGTGTAGACATGATTTTTCGTCAGCTCGAGTCAACACTTGAGCAGGAAGGCCTTAAAGCTATGAACGTAGTTGGCGAGCCTTTTAACCCTGAATTCCATCAAGCGATTATGACTGTAGATTCCGATGAGCATGAAGAGGGTATCATTGTTGAGGAAGTTCAGAAGGGCTATATCTTGAAAGACAAGGTATTACGTCCGGCGATGGTTAAAGTAAGCAGTTAAACGGTAAAACTTTTGCTCAATAAATGAGACAAAGCAAGCTGTTATTAGGATAAAATATAAAAATTGTAGGAGGAACTATAGCTATGAGTAAAGTAATTGGTATTGACCTTGGTACAACAAACTCTTGCGTAGCAGTAATGGAGGGCGGAGAAGCAGTTGTTATTCCTAACCCGGAAGGCAACCGCACAACTCCTTCCGTAGTAGGTTTCAAGAAAGATGGCGAGCGTGTTGTTGGTGAAACAGCAAAACGTCAAGCAATCACAAACCCTGATCGTACAATCAGCTCGATTAAACGCCACATTGGTACGAACCACAAAGAAAAAATTGACGATAAAGATTACACACCACAAGAAATTTCTGCAATCATTTTGCAAAAATTGAAAGCTGATGCTGAAGCTTACTTGGGTCAAACGGTAACGCAAGCCGTTATTACGGTTCCTGCTTATTTCAATGACAGCCAACGTCAAGCGACYAAAGATGCTGGTAAAATTGCTGGTCTTGAAGTTCTTCGTATTGTCAACGAGCCAACAGCTGCAGCACTAGCATACGGCCTTGAGAAAACAGAAGATCAAACGATTCTTGTTTATGACCTTGGCGGCGGTACATTTGACGTTTCCATTCTTGAGCTTGGCGATGGCTTCTTCGAAGTTAAAGCGACAAGCGGCGACAACAAACTAGGCGGAGATGACTTTGACCAAGTTATCATCGATCATCTTGTTGCTGAATTCAAGAAAGAGCAAGGCATTGATCTCTCCAAAGATAAATCAGCTGTTCAACGTTTGAAAGATGCTGCTGAGAAAGCGAAAAAAGAACTTTCCGGCGTATTGACTTCAGCTATTTCTCTTCCGTTCATTACAATGGTTGACGGCGTTCCTCAGCATTTGGAGCTTAGCCTTACTCGCGCGAAATTTGAAGAGCTTGCAGCTTCCCTTGTAGAGCGTACGCTTGGACCTACTCGTCAAGCGCTTAGCGATGCGGGAATGTCCCCAAGCGATATCGATAAAGTTGTACTCGTGGGCGGATCGACTCGTATTCCAGCGGTACAAGAAGCAGTTAAAAAATTGATCGGCAAAGAACCGCATAAAGGTGTTAACCCGGATGAGGTTGTAGCTCTTGGCGCAGCTGTACAAGCGGGCGTATTGACTGGCGATGTGAAAGACGTTGTATTGCTTGACGTTACTCCATTGTCGCTTGGTATTGAAACAGCTGGCGGCGTGTTCACTAAGATGATCGATCGTAACACTACGATTCCTACAAGCAAATCGCAAGTGTACTCCACATATGCGGACAATCAACCGGGCGTTGAAATTCACGTCTTGCAAGGTGAGCGCTCGATGGCGGCAGGCAACAAAACGCTTGGTCGTTTCACATTGAACGATATTCCTCTTGCGCCACGCGGCGTTCCGCAAATCGAAGTTACTTTCGATATCGATGCGAACGGTATCGTAAACGTGTCTGCTCTTGATAAAGGAACAGGCAAGAGCCAAAAAATTACGATTACATCTTCAAGCGGTCTCAGCGATGATGAAATCAACCAAATGATGAAAGATGCTGAGCTTAACGCTGAAGAAGATCGCAAACGTCGCGACCTTGTTGAAGCAAAAAACAGCGCTGACCAATTGGTTTACTCCGTTGACAAAACAATTAAAGATCTTGGCGATAAAGTTGATGCTGCTGAAATCGAAAAAGCTAACGCTGCAAAAGAGAAAGTAGTTGCAGCACTTGCAACAGACGATCTTGAGCAAATCAATGCAGCAGCTGAAGAGCTGACTGAAATCGTTCAACAGCTTTCAGTTAAGCTTTATGAGCAAGCTTCACAAGCAGCTGAAGGTGCTGGCCCAGAAGCTGGCGGCGCTGCAAAAGGCAAAGACAATGTAGTAGACGCCGACTATGAAGTGGTTGACGATAATAAATAAAGTGTAGCGAGCGAGAGGTCAAAGACAGGCGCTACCTGGCTTTGACCTCCTTTCGTGCTTATAGAGGAATCATAGGATATATAGCGGAGGTGAGAACAGGTGGCAAGCAAACGCGATTATTATGAGGTTCTTGGTGTTGGCAAGGATGCATCAGCAGACGATATTAAAAAATCATACCGTCAGCTAGCACGTCAATATCATCCCGATGTAAATAAAGCTGCAGATGCAGAAACGAAGTTCAAGGAAGTTAAAGAAGCTTACGATGTACTAAGTGACGATGGAAAACGTTCAACGTATGACCGGTTCGGCCATGTTGATCCAAACCAAGGTATGGGCGGCGGAGGCGGCGCTGATTTCGGCGGAGGCTTCGGCGATATTTTCGACATGTTTTTTGGCGGCGGAGGCGGCCGTCGTGATCCGAATGCACCGCAGCGCGGAAACGACCTGCAATATACAATGACAGTTGAGTTTAAGGAAGCAGTATTCGGCAAAGAAACCGAGATTACGATTCCTAGAACAGAAACTTGCGATACCTGTCATGGTGATGGAGCTAAGCCGGGCACGAAGCCGGAGAGCTGTTCGGTTTGTAAGGGCAGCGGACAGCAGGAGGTTGTTCAAAATACGCCATTTGGCCGTATGGTCAACCGTCGTGCTTGTACGAATTGCAGCGGCACAGGCCGCGTAATCAAAGATAAATGTACAACTTGCCATGGCGCGGGTAAAGTGAAGCGTCAACGCAAAATCAACATCCGTATTCCAGCCGGCGTAGATGACGGAGCTCAAATCCGTATGTCTGGCGAGGGTGAAGGCGGTCTTCGCGGCGGTCCTGCGGGCGACTTGTATATTGTTATCCGTGTGAAGCCGCATGAGTTTTTTGAACGTGAAGGCGATGATATTTATTGCGAAGTTCCGCTTACATTCGTGCAAGCAGCACTTGGCGATGAAATTGAGATTCCTACGTTAACGGAGAAAGTGAAGCTCAAGGTGCCAGCTGGCACACAAACAGGCACTTACTTCAGACTCAAAGGCAAAGGTGTTCCTAAGCTGCGTGGATACGGTCAAGGCGATCAGCATGTGAAGGTTACTATCGTAACACCAACGAGCTTGACGGATGATCAGAAGGACCTGCTTCGTCAGTTTGGCGGGCTAAGCGGTGATTCCGTATCGAATGATCAAGAACATCATGAATCTATATTCGAAAAAATGAAAAAGGCGTTCCGCGGTGAATAACCCGGCACGTCTTTTTTTTTTTTTTCTTCCCGCGGCTGTATAGAATACGGTGGATAAACATACTCTATTCGGGTAGGAAAACCATACATCAACACACAACCGGAGGGAACTAATACGATGACAGACAATAACAACAACAATAACAGCTTGGAGAAAACAAACTTTGGCAACCTGCCTGTAGGCGAAAACGAAGATGTGGAATTTTCTGAAGAGCTTGCAGACGAAGCGGATCGCAAAGCTGCTCAGCGTGCAGCTGCAGCTGATGAGCGCAACGAGCAGGCATAATGAGCCATATTGAAATCCAAGCGACCTTCGAGGGTGAGGGTGCTGCTCAGGAGACGATGCGGAAGCTTCAAGCGCTGCGTGCAATTGAAGTGAACGGGTTGATTGACAGCGGATTGCTGACGGCAACCGTAGATGATGATGTCGCCGAACGAGCGCTTCATCTTATTAAACAAATGGGCGGCAACGCAAATACAAATATTACTTAAACAAAAAAAGGGACTGCGGGCTAGTATAGCCTTCAGTCCCTTTCATTCGTTAGACCATTAAATATGAGCAGCTTCTAGAAGCTCCAACTGTGCAGGGCGCAGCGATTGGACGAGAATGTCACGCCATTCGCTGTACTTGTTATGCTTTCGAACCGCAGCGAATGGTTCAGTTCGTTTCGTTAGCGGATTTGCCAAATCCAGCTCAATTCTGCCAGGGGCGCCTTGCATCGTTATGATTCTTGTGCCAAGCAGCAAAGCTTCGTCAACATCAACTCTATGCATTCTTTTTGGCCGCTTTCTACCAGCGCTTGGAATATGTCCTCTTTTGAGCGAAAATATTTATAAACGTTGCCAACGCTAATGCCGGCCGTTGCAGCAATATCAGCTATCTTGGTTGCTGCCAAACCTCGCCGTGCTATAACATGCATCGCTGCTTCTAGTATTGTCGCTGCCGCTCATCACGCAGCTTCTGATCTTTTTCAATATTTCTAGGTGACATAATTGCAGTAAACCTCCCGACGATAAAAAGCTTGCTGGAATTGTAATTATCCTCTTCCAGATTCCGTAACGATTGTAGCATAAATACAGCAGTCGGTCTCTTGTGTCATTTTTTTGTGCAAAGGCACTACTCTGGTGTACAATAGATGTTAGGTTTTTAAAGCGAAACGCTTGTCTAGTCGACCGCGGTCGGCGATAGCCGTTTACGATTGGCATTGGAGGATATTACATATGAAATGGTTTGAACTTACAATTTCTACAACTGAAGAGGCGCAAGAGATGATATCCAACTTTTTGCATGAGATGGGAGCAGGAGGCGTATCCATTGAAGAATCGGGTACACTCAGCAAACAGCGTGATACATCATTTGGACAATGGTACGAAACGCCGCTTAACGATATTCCAGAAGGCCAAGCGATCATCAAGGGCTATTTTGGAGAAGACACCGATACCGATGCGCTAGTTGCAGCGATTAGACCTCGTGTAGAAGAGCTTCGTGAATATGATATTGATCCCGGAACTGTAGAATATATCGTTGCAACTGTAGATGACGAGGATTGGGCTACTGCATGGAAGCAATATTTCAAGCCGATTCGCATTTCAGATAAGTTAACGATTAAGCCAACTTGGGAAGAGTATGAAGCAGGTCCGGATGAGCGCATAATCGAGCTGGATCCAGGAATGGCTTTTGGAACAGGGACACACCCAACCACCTCATTGTGTCTGCAAACGCTCGAGTCTGTCATTCGCGGCGGAGAAGAAGTCATTGATGTCGGCACAGGCTCGGGAATACTCGCTATTGGAGCTTGTCTGCTGGGCGCGAAGAGCGTACTTGCAGTTGACCTTGATCCCGTCGCTGTTTCCAGTGCCAAAGAGAACGTGTCGCTAAACAATCTTTCCGAGAAAGTTGAAGTGCGGCTTAGCGATTTGCTTGGTGTAATTAAGGAAGAATCTGCTGGAGGAGAACAAGCAGCTGCGAATGGCGCTTTCAGAGTTACCGTGCCTGTAGATCTTGTTGTTGCTAACATTTTGGCAGAAATCATCCTGATGTTTGTGGACGATGTATATGCGGCATTAAAACCAAACGGAATTTATATTGCTTCCGGCATTTACAAAAATAAAGAAACCGATGTAGAAGAAGGATTGATTCGTCATGGATTTGAAATTATTGAGAAGCGCCGCGATGAGGATTGGATCGCAATCGTAGCGAGAAAGCCACAGGTGATTTAATGGACTTGCAAAGCTTTTTGCGATTTCCGCTGGAGGATTTGCCATTTATCGTATTGGCTTTAATTATTGCATTTACCGTGCATGAGTTCGCTCATGCTTACAGCGCTTATAAATTCGGTGATGATACTGCTTATAATGCTGGACGTGTAACCCTAAACCCGCGTGTGCATTTGGATGTGCTAGGGACGCTGTTGATTCTCATTGCCGGATTTGGATGGGCGAAGCCCGTACCGGTAAATCCAAGCAAATTCAAAAGCCCGAGAATGATGAGCATTGTAGTGACCGCAGTAGGACCGTTAAGCAATTTGCTCATGGGTACGATAAGCATTTTTATTTATGTTGCGATTTTGGCTTCAGATATTTTAAGCGGAGCATCTGTCGGTGTGGATGCAGCTGTACATCGATTTTTTGATTATTTTATTTGGTATAATTATTTGTTGTTTATTTTTAACCTTATTCCGCTTCCTCCGCTTGACGGCTACCGGATCATCGCAGATCTGTTGCCGCTAAAGCTTCGTTACAAAATGGATCAAAATGTACAGTGGGGAATGTTTATCTTTTTATTAATCGTATTTATTCCACCGCTTCGTAAAGTAACACTTGATCCTGTACTTGGGTTAGGCGCAGATCTAATGAACAATACGTTTAAGTGGGTTTACCAGATTTTCTTATAGAGGCTAGGCGGCCGTTCGCAGGCTGCTGGCAACGGTTTCTGATAGATTTAGTGAAGACAAACATGTTATTATGAAGGATGGAATTTGTTTAAGGGTGGTTGGAAAAAGATCATGCAACGATATTTCATAGCGGCGGAGCAATTTAGCGACTCTGAAATCCGCCTAATCGGCGACGATGCGCATCACGCCGCAAGGGTTATGCGCACGAAGCCAGGCGATAAGTTTATTGTCAGCGATGGGGAGTCGCGCACGGCGCTTGTCGCTGTGCTTGAAGCATCTGCAACACTCGTAACAGCAGAAATTGTTGAGATGCTAGGCAATGATAGTGAGCCGAAATGGGCAATAACGCTCGCTCAGAGCTTGCCTAAAGGCGACAAAATGGAGCTTGTGATACAGAAAGGAACGGAGATCGGCGCTTATGCATTTGTTCCCTTTCAGTCCGAGCGCATGGTCGTTCAATATGATGCAAAAAAGGAAGCAAAGCGCATAGAGCGTTGGAGTAAAATTGCGAAGGAAGCGGCAGAGCAGGCGCATCGCAACCGTGTTCCGGCGATTGAGCCGCTGCATAGCTGGCGTGAGCTCATAAAGTCTATGTCCAATTACGATTTGGTTTTATTTTGTTATGAGCGTGAAGGACATCTTGCCCATGGCAGAGGCGTTCGCACAGCGATTAACGAATGGACCGAACAAGCAGGCGAAGTGAGCTCGCCGAAAGTGCTGCTCATTATTGGTTCTGAGGGCGGCTTCACGGATCGTGAAGCGGACGAGGCAGAAGCAGCTGGTGCTGTGCTGGTTGGACTAGGCAGAAGAATATTACGAACGGAAACAGCGGGCATCGTAGGATTAACCTGCTTATTATATGAATCCGGAGAAATGGGAGGAGCGTAACAACTATGCCAACAGTCGCATTTTATACGCTGGGCTGCAAAGTAAACTTCTATGATACAGAAGCGATATGGCAGCTATTTAAAAACGAAGGTTATGAACAGGTCGATTTCGAATCGACTGCTGATGTTTACTTAATTAATACATGTACGGTAACCAATACGGGAGACAAGAAGAGCCGTCAAATTATTAGACGGGCTGTTCGTCGCAACCCCGATGCTGTCATTGCGGTCACGGGCTGTTACGCTCAGACCTCTCCAGCAGAGATTATGGCTATTGAAGGCGTTGATCTTGTCATCGGGACACAGGACCGGGAGAAAATTATGACGTTTGTGAATCAAATTCACGAAGATCGCCAGCCGGTTAACGCCGTCCGCAACATCATGAAGACTCGCGACTTTGAGGAACTGAATGTACCGGACTTCTCGGAGCGGACGCGTGCGTTCTTGAAAATTCAAGAGGGCTGCAACAACTTCTGTACGTTTTGTATTATTCCATGGTCACGCGGTTTATCCCGCAGCCGTGCTTCAGAAAGCGTGCTAGAGCAAGCTAGACAGCTCGTTGCATCCGGCTACAAGGAAATTGTGCTGACGGGCATTCACACTGGCGGCTATGGCGATGATATGGAAAATTACAATTTAACAAGTCTGCTATGGGACTTGGACAAGGTAGAAGGACTAGAGCGCATTCGAATTAGTTCTATCGAAGCAAGTCAAATCGACGATGCGATGATTGATGTGTTGAACCGTTCCAGCAAAATGTGCCGCCATCTGCATATTCCACTCCAAGCAGGTGAAGACTCCGTATTAAAGCGGATGCGCCGTAAATATACGACTGCAGAATTCGCAGCAAAAATTAAAAGATTGCACGAGGCAATGCCTGGCGTTGCCATTACAACGGATGTTATTGTCGGTTTCCCTGGAGAAACGGAAGAAATGTTCGAAGAGGGCTTCCGCTTCATGGAAGATTTGAAATTTGCTGAAATGCATGTGTTCCCTTATTCAAAACGCACAGGTACGCCTGCCGCTCGAATGGACGAGCAAGTGGATGAAGAAGTGAAAAATGAGCGCGTGCATAAGCTAATTGATTTGTCTGAGAAAATGCAGCTTGCGTACGCAGAGCAGTACGTTGGCCATGTTCTCGATGTTATCCCAGAGCGCGATTACAAGGGTGCCCCGGGTACTGGACTTGTTATGGGCTATACGGATAACTATATCCAGGTCGTATTCGACGGCACAGAATCGCTGATCGGCAAGCTTTGCCGAGTGAAAATCACGGAAGCAGGCGTCAACGAATGCCGCGCCAAGCTTGTTCGCGTGATGGAAGATCATCCTGCCGCAGCGAGCAGCATGGAGCAGCACACCTTCGTGCTGGAGCGTCCGGAAGCGATAAGAGCCTAGCTATAGCTTGACAAAATGCGGGGATTCCTTTGCTTATCGATTCCTTTTGTGGAAAAGATGGAGGAATCCTTTGCTGCATATACAATCTGTTTAATGCTGCAAGGGGGAAACGGACATGAAGGAAATTTCAGCAGGCGGTGTCGTTTATCGCCGCACCGAGGAAGGAAAACTGCAAATCCAGCTCATTCAGGATCGTTACGGAAAAGTTTCGCTGCCAAAAGGAAAAATGGAGCCCGGCGAAACGATTGAACAAACCGCTTTGCGTGAAATCGTCGAAGAAACAGGTCTTGAAGGGGTGATCATCGCTCCGATTGATCAAATTAAATATAAATATGAGCATGAAGCCTTCGGGATGGTCGATAAAGAGGTTCATTATTATTTAGTTGAGGCTGTTGGAGGATCTCTGCATGCGCAAGTAGAAGAGATCCGCGGGGTCGATTGGTTTGAGCCTGGGGAAGCTTGGAGACGTCAAAAGCAATCCGGTTACGATAACAATCATCGCATCGTTGCAGGAGCATTCCAGCTGCTTGGTTTGCAAACGGATTAGTGCTAAGTAACGGGATCAAGGCGCCTAAATGTGGGCAGATAACAAAATGGCAGAGCGATCAATGAGCTTAGAATGTTGAAAATCGTTTGCGTATGAGCGATTTGCCCTGCTGCAGACGAGGATATCCATTCCGATATCGTCGCAAGCTCGCCGATGAACGGCATAAACAGCAATGCGCCTCCAGCGTTTAAGATGACATGCGACCATRCCACATACTGCCCGGCCTTCGTCCCGCCTATAGAGGCTAACAATGCTGTCGCACAAGTCCCGATGTTAGCGCCGAGAACGACGGCGATACCAAGTTCAATGGGCATTGCGCCTATAGATACGAAACCCATAATGATACCAATAACGGCTGCGCTGCTATGAACAGCAGCTGTAAGAAGCGCACCCGCTGCGAGCCCCCACCATAAGCTCTCATTTGCTTTTCCAAGAAACCAGCTGAACATGGGGCTGTCTTGGACGGCAGAGCCTACGCCTTGCATCATCGTCATTCCAGTAAGGAGCAGAGCGAAGCCGCACAGCACGACAGAGGTCGAACGAACTGCTGGAAGCCAGCGCGCGTTCCGAACAGCAGGAAACAGACGTAATTCTCCTAGTAAAGCCGTTGCCAGCCACATTCCGATCGAGAGGATGAGCAAGGGAACGGCAAGTTTATTTAAATTTAGACCGATTAGCTCTGTCGTTATGCAGGTGCCAATATTCGTACCGAGTATTATGCCTAGTGTACGCGGGAATGTAAGCAAGCCGGCATTGACCATTCCAATGGCAATAACCGTTACGGCTGTGCTGCTTTGTAGAAAAGCAGTCGTGACCGTACCGATTGCTAGTCCGTGAATTGGGGTTGCAGTTGATCGTTTTAGGATTCCGGTCAAATAGGGACCGGCTAATCGATGCAGCGCCAGCTCCATCAGCTTCATGCCGCACATGAAAACAGAAAACCCAAGCAGCATTGGGATGAGTATAGTCTGAACCATGGTTTGGACTCCTTATTATTTATTTCAATTTTTGATTCGTAAATATACATATGCTGCAAGCAAGACAAGCATGACTAGCAAGTCCAATGAGGGGAAGCGAGATAAACGTGAGCAATCCAAAAATATTTCTTCTAAAAGCAAGGAAAAAGAGGCTGGAGCAAGGACATCCATGGGTCTATGCGACAGAAATTGATCGTTTGGAAGGCGATGCAGAGCCGGGTGATTTGGTTGATGTGGTTAACCATCAAGGACGTTATTTAGCAACAGGCTATTGGAATCCAAAATCACAAATTACAGTAAGAATCGTTGCACATACACCAATCGCTGCGATGGATGCAGGCTTTTTCCGTGATCGCCTTCGGCAGTGTCAGGAGCATCGCCGTCGCTTCGTTGCGGATGCCGATTGCCGCTTAGTTTACGGGGAGGCGGATTTTCTTCCTGGGCTTGTTGTTGACCGTTTCAACAATGTGCTGGTGCTTCAGCTTTTGACTCTTGGAATGGATGTAAGAAGAGAAGCGTTGATTGAGGCGTTGATTGACGTATTTCAGCCTGTCGGCATCTATGAGCGCAGTGATGTAGGTGTTCGAGTGCTTGAAGGATTGGAAGAGCGGACAGGCGTGCTTTACGGCGATTGCCCATCCATTATTGAAATTGAGGAAAATGGCTTGAAGCTTGAGGTTGATATTGTTGAAGGCCAGAAAACAGGCTATTTCTTCGATCAACGTGAAAACCGTGCTGCCATTGCTCCGCTTATGAAAGGCTGGGGAGGCCGGAGCGGTATTCATCTCGTAGAGCGTGAAGCACTGGAATCAGGCTCTATTCCAACCGAGGCAAGCGTTGTAAGTAAATCAGCTGGTACATCCGATTTAGTGCCGGTGAACGCGAATGGCAAAGTGGTTACTTTTCCTTTCTGGGATGGTGCATCGGTGCTTGAATGTTTTGCCCATACAGGAAGCTTCACACTGCATGCTTGTAAATATGGCGCCAAGAAAGTAACATGCTTGGATGTTTCGGAGCACGCCATCGAAACCGCAAAGCGCAACGTTGAGCGCAACGGGTACTCCGATCGGGTCGAGTTTGTTGTCGCAGACGCTTTCGATTATTTGCGCGTTCAAGTGAAAGGGCTCGACGAGAGAAAGCAGCGTGCTCTTGGGGGCGTGGATACGTCTAAGAAGATGGAAGGCGGAGCGGGACGGACCTGGGATGTTGTTATTCTTGATCCGCCGGCATTTGCAAAAACGAAAAGTGCAGTAGCAGGCGCATGCCGCGGCTACAAAGATATCAATTTACAAGGCTTAAAGCTTGTGAATGAGGGCGGATATTTAGTTACGGCGAGCTGCTCGTATCATATGCGTCCTGAGCTGTTTTTGGAAACGATCCAAGAAGCGGCTGTAGATGCAGGCAAGCTTCTTCGTTTGGTTGAATGGCGCGCGGCAGGCAAGGATCATCCTCAACTGCTCGGTGTAAATGAAGGGCATTACTTGAAATTCGCAATATTTGAAGTACGAAGCAAATAATTGATTTAAACGAATAGACGGGAGAGTTGCACATGTCGCTTCGCTTTGTCATCGGGCGTTCGGGAGCCGGAAAAACATCCTATTGCTTGAATGAAATAAGAAAGCAACTGCAAGGTCAACCGGRCGGACCGCCGCTCGTCATGCTTGTACCGGAACAGGCTACCTTTCAAACCGAATATGCGCTGCTGCAGAGCGGTGAATTAAACGGGACGATCAGGGCACAGGCGCTTAGCTTTCGGCGCCTTGCCTTTCGGGTCATGCAGGAGACGGGCGGAACGGCGCTCGTTCCGATTAACGATACGGGGAAGCATATGCTTCTCTACAAGATCGTACATCGGCTAGGAAAGCAGCTTGAGCTGTTTCAAAACGGTGCGGAACAGCCTGGATTCATCGATAGGCTTGCAGAGCTTCTAACAGAGTGGAAAAGGTACGGAATAGATTCCGAGCTCTTACAGGGCAAGCAGGACGCTTCTAAGGCAGAAGCAGGCCAATCAACATTGCTAAAGCGCAAGCTGCATGATTTGCAGCTCATTTATAGTCAGATGGAGCAGGAACTCGCGGGCATGTATATTGACGCCGAGGATTATTTGCGTTATTTGCAAAATGGTTATGCTAATGCCTCTGCTATGAACGGCGCGCATATATGGGTGGATGGATTTTATGGATTTACGCCAACGGAATATGAAGCGCTAGGAACGTTGATCGGTTCATCCGCTCAGGTGACGGTCACACTTACACTAAATAGAACTTATGGAATAGGCGAGCTGCCGCATGAACTGGATCTGTTTCATCCAACAGCCGAAACCTACAATAAGCTGATGGAGCTGGCTGCTCAATATGAGGTTGAGGTCGATTCTCCCATATTGCTAGATGAAATTCCTCCTGTTCGGTTTAAAAGCAGTCCAATGCTTGCTCATCTTGAGAAGCATTATAGCGAGAGAATACCGATGCTTATTGCTGACAAAACGATATTGGACGCAGAAGATGCACGCTGCGGCTTATCGCTGCATGCCGCTGCGAATCGACGTGCCGAGGTTGAGGCCGTTGCACGCGATATCGTTCGCAGAGCACGTAAAGAAGGGCTGCGCTGGCGGGATATTGCAGTTATGGTACGAAATGCGGAGGATTATACCGACTATATCGGACTAGTCTTTGCTGATTACGGCATTCCTTATTTTGTCGATCAGAAGGAGAAGGCCATCCATCATCCATTGGTTGAGTTTATTCGGTCTGCGATTGAAACCGTCTTGTTTGGCTGGCGATACGATGCGGTGTTCCGCTGCATTAAGACGGAAATGTTGTTCAAGGTTGACGGAAGTCTGCCTAGAGACTGGTTCGATATGCTGGAAAACTATGCGCTCGCTGCAGGCATTGATGGCTGGAAATGGCTTGACCATAAGCGGTGGCATCCGTTAGTTCCTGTTTCACTTGATGATGACGAGGATATAGAGACCAAAATTAGCGAAAAGGCGCAGCGTGAATTCAATATCGTACTTGCTGCCAGAGAGGTTGTTGTTCCTCCTCTTCGCCGCTTCTCTGATGCACTGAATATGGCCGAAAATGTTCAAGGGATGTGCGAGGCTTTATATCGTTTGCTGGATGAATCCGAAGCAGCAGATAAGCTCGAGCGCTGGAGCATTCAAGATACTGGAGCAGGGAAAACACAAAGAGCAAGAAGCCACAAGCAGCTTTGGGACAGTGTCATGCAGCTTTTGGATCAATTAGTTGAACTGGCTGGAAAACAGACCGTAACGCCAGAATTGTTCGCCGGCATGATTGAGGCGGGGCTTGACAGCTTGAAGCTTGCTGCGGTACCTCCAGCGCTGGATCAAGTATTGATCGGCAGCATGGACCGAACAAGGTCGGGGCATATACATGTATGTTACGTGCTAGGTGCAAATGACGGCATCATGCCAATGCGTGTGAAAGAAGACGGCATTCTTACCGAATCGGAGCGGGAACGTTTGGCTGATGATGGAATCGTAATGGCCCCAGGGGTGCGCAGGCGCCTGCTTGATGAGCGATTTATGATCTATAACGCATTGACCACGCCAAGCAAGCATTTATGGCTTAGCTGGGCACAAGCCGACGAGGAAGGGAAAAGCTTGCTGCCTTCGGAGATTGTAAGGCATGTCCGTCAGTTGTTCCCGGGCATAGCCGTTCAAAGTATCGCAGCAGAGCCATCGCCAAGCTTGCCATTGTCCGAGCAAAGAAAGTTCGTATCGCAGCCGCAGAGAACGATGTCCTATTTGATAGGAGCTATTCGGAAATGGCAGCAGGGAGCAGTTATTGCGCCTTTCTGGTGGGATCTATACAATTGGTACGCGGTTCGTCCGGAGTGGCAGCAGAAGCTTCAGCTGCTGACAAGCTCCTTAACTTATGAGAACCAAGAGCAGTTTCTTTCTAATGATACAGCACGAGAGCTTTATGGAGCGAGGCTGCAAGTTAGCGTATCGCGCATGGAACGGTTCGTATCGTGTCCATTTCAGCATTTTGCGATACACGGCTTAAAGCTCAGGGAAAGAAAGCTTTACCGGCTGGATGCCCCTGATGTTGGTCAATTGTTTCACGCTGCTCTAAGTAAGGTGGCGACGAGCTTTGGTGGACGCTGGGGAAAAACATCGGAAGCGGAGCTTAAGGCGGTCGTCTCGCAAACGGTCGATGATTTAGTTCCTAAGCTGCAATCACAAATCTTGTTAAGCAGCAGTCGTTTTCAATATATCGCTCGCAAGCTGAAGGAAATTGTTGGCCAAGCAGCGCTTATGCTGGGTGAACATGCGCGAAGGGCGCAATTCCATCCCGTAGGGACCGAGGTCGATTTTGGCCCTGATGGGAAGCTGCCTGCACTCCGCATTCCGCTTGAGGCGGGCGGTGAGATAGAGATTATCGGCAGGATCGACCGTGTTGATGCTGCAGAAACGGAGGAAGGTCTGCTGCTGCGCGTGCTTGATTACAAATCGAGCTCGACGCATCTAAGACTTGAAGAAGTCGCCCATGGGCTTTCCCTGCAGATGCTGACTTATTTGGATGTACTGGTTACACATGCATCGGCATGGCTTGGTCGACCTGCTTCTCCGGCCGGTGTACTTTATTTTCATGTGCATAATCCAATTCTGGCGCTGACCAACAGCATTAGCCCTGCTGAAGCAAGCGGTCAGCTCTTAAAGCGATTCAAAATGCGTGGACTGGTTACGGCTGATTCGGAAACCGTTAGACTGATGGACGACGAGCTTGACACTGGCTATTCAGAGCTGCTGCCCGTTGCTTTGAAGCGGGATGGAAGCTTTTATAGCAGCTCTTCGGTCGTCTCGAATGAGCAATGGGATGTGCTTCGCCATTCTGTCAGAAATACAATCAGCCGAATTGGCAGCTCGATACAGTCAGGTGATGTTTCAATTGAGCCTTATCGTATCGGAACAAAAACACCTTGTCAGTATTGCGATTATAAAGCGGTTTGTCAGTTTGATGCTCAGTTCGACGGAAACGAGTATAGGAAGCTGAGCAAACCTTCTAAGGAACATATATGGCAGCAGCTAGAGGGGGAGTAATGGATGATGCACACTGCAAAGGATTCGCCCAAGCCGGAAAATAGTACATGGACCGATGATCAATGGGATGCAATCGTTACAAGCGGCTCGAACATCCTTGTAGCTGCTGCAGCGGGTTCTGGTAAAACAGCCGTTCTCGTTGAGCGAATCATCCGTAAAATATCAGCGAACTCCGATGTTGACCGTCTGCTCGTTGCAACCTTTACGAAGGCGGCTGCAGCGGAAATGAAGGATAGGATTCGAAACGCTTTAGAGCTTGAATTGGAAAAGCAACCCGATTCGGAGCATTTGCGACGACAACTGGCTTTAATGAATAGAGCGTCGATTACGACACTACACTCGTTCTGTATGGACGTCATTAGGCGTTACTATCCGTTAATCGGGCTTGATCCTGGCTTTCGTATTGCAAACGAGACCGAAAGCGAGCTAATGCGCCTTGACGTTCTCGATCAGCTATTTGAGCAAAAGTATGAAGGGGCTGGCGACAACGGCGCTTTTCTAAGGCTTGCCGATCGTTATGGCGGTGAGCGCGGCGATGAGCCTTTGTATAGGCTGGTTCAACAATTGTTCGACTTTGCGCAAAGCCATCCATGGCCTGAATATTGGCTTAGGCAAACCGCGGATGCCTTTAATATCGCGGATGTCGCAGCGCTGCAAAACAGTACGTGGGTTGTCAGTTTAATAGGCGACATTGAGATGGCTTTAGAAGGAGCGAGCTCGCTGCTGCACCAAGCCTTAGAGCTAACACGACAACCTGCTGGCCCAGCACCTTATGCGGCTACCTTTGATGATGATTTGCAAATCATTAGAAGTCTCTCGGAACTGGTACATTCCATGCCCTGGGAATGTTGGATAGCGCCTTTTCAGTCCATCGAATTCGGCAAGCTGAAGGCGATGCGCGGCGATGAATATGACAAGTCCCTTCAGGAGCAGGCGAAGGAGCTGCGCGATCAAGCGAAGAAGCTGATCACTTCACTTTCTGATGAGTTATTTGGCAGAACTGCGGAGCAGTTTTTGGAAGAGCTTCAGGAGCTTGCTCCTCTGATGAAGGCATTATCCGAGCTTGTTATCGAATTTGGCCAAGGCTATGAAGCGGCTAAACGAGCGAAGGGAATGCTCGATTTTGGTGATTTGGAGCATTATTGCTTGCGTATTTTGCGTGATCCGTCTTCTACACCAGAGCAAATGCTGCCTTCGATTGCAGCGATTGAATTCCAGCAGCAATTCGATGAAATATTGCTTGATGAATATCAAGATACGAATATGGTGCAGGAAGCAATCGTTTCGTTAATTGAACGGCCAGGTGCTGGCAACCGGTTTATGGTTGGCGATGTTAAGCAAAGCATTTACGGCTTCCGCCTTGCTGAGCCGAAGCTGTTTTTGCAAAAATATAAATCGTATCTGTCTCGTCATGAGATGAACAAGCGATCGGAAATAGATGAGTCTGACGCTCTGCGCATCGATTTGGCGCGCAACTTTCGC
Source organism: Paenibacillus sp. TAF43_2 (assembly GCF_052113545.1). Lineage (NCBI taxonomy): Bacteria > Bacillati > Bacillota > Bacilli > Caryophanales > Paenibacillaceae > Paenibacillus > Paenibacillus sp. TAF43_2. The sequence continues at coordinate 11,155 of NZ_JBFRDK010000035.1, read as the reverse complement.
AGTCGATCGGAAGTTGTTGATGGCGTGAATGCGGTTTTCCGCGCCATCATGCGCGAGACTGTAGCTGAAATGGATTACGATGAGCGAGCAGAACTCGTATGTGGCGCTACCTACCCAGATCCAGTGCCAGCCGATCGTTGTCAAGTTGAGTTTGCCGTATTGAATAAAGCGGATGCAGATGACGAAGAGACAGCTGATGCCGATAACTCAGAGTCATCAGAGGGACAGGGTGAGGGAGAGCAAGGAGAAAATGGAACGCTCCTCGAATCAGCTTCCGAGCTAAAGGCGGCGCAGTTGGAGGCGCGCTGGATCGCTCAGCAGCTGCAATCTCTTATCGACAGCGGATTCCAGGTTTATGATGGCAAACGGCGTGAGAATCGGCCTATGCAATGGCGGGATGTCGTTATCTTGTTAAGGGCGACCCAGCAGTGGGCGCCAATTATCATTGAGGAGCTTCAAGGAAGCAGTATTCCTGCGTATGCGGAGCTGAGCAGCGGCTATTTTGAAGCGACGGAAGTCGAGACGATGCTCTCCTTGTTAAGAGTTATCGATAATCCGTATCAGGATATTCCGCTTGCGGCTGCATTGCGATCGCCATTATTTGCATTAAACGGTGAGGAACTTGCAAGAATACGCATCCAATCTGCGAAATCAACGTATTATGATGCGGTTCTTCAAGCAGCAGGCGATTTGTTTATGGATGAGGACACGCGCAGGAAGCTTTCGCTTTTCTTGGACAGCTTGGATCGCTGGCGTGAGGAAGCAAGGCAGGRCTCGCTTGCTAATTTGCTATGGGAAATCTACCGCGAGACCGGGTATTACGATTTTGTAGGCGGCTTGCCGGGAGGGACGCAGCGTCAAGCGAATTTGCGTGCGCTGCATGACCGGGCTCGGCAGTATGAAGCGACCTCGTTCCGCGGTTTGTTTCGATTTCTAAGATTTATCGAACGTATGCGCGATAGCGGCGGTGACTTGGGTACTGCAAGAGCGCTCGGCGAACAAGAGGATGTCGTTCGCATCATGTCCATTCATAAGAGCAAGGGGCTTGAATTTCCGGTTGTATTCGTAGCAGGTCTAGGTAAGCTGTTCAATCAGCAGGATGTGCGAAGTGCCTTCTTGAAACACAAAGAGCTCGGTTTCGGACCTCGTTTTGTTGATCCTGCTCTTCGCATTAGTTATCCTACACTTCCTTATTTGGCTATCCGAAGAGCCATGCGTAAAGAAATGCTAGCAGAGGAAATGCGTATTTTGTATGTTGCGCTAACCCGGCCAAAGGAAAAAATGTTTCTCGTCGCGACTGTAGCGGATGCCGAAGCCAAGCTTAAGCGATGGCTTTCTTCCGTCGATGCTTCAGGTAAAATGTCTGATTTCCGGGTTGCTGCAGCACGCACATTTATCGATTGGCTAGGTCCGCTAGCGGCTAGGCAAATCAATGACAGTCAGCTGGCTGACTATAATGCTCCGAACTGGCATGCTGGTGTTGTTTCTGCTTCTATATTCGGCACTGAAGCCGCAGCAGCGTCAGAGACGGAGCTGCAGGACCAGGACAAGGAAGAACGGCTTCAAGCGGTTACTTCACTATCGCTTCTTGAGCATGTAGAAGCAGATGATGAGCTGCGTGAGCGGTTGGAATGGCATTATCCGCATCAAGAAGCGGCGGCACTCGCTGCCAAAACATCGGTTACGGAAATGAAGAGGTTATATTCGGAAGAGCAGGAGGATGCTGTTCCATTGGACGAGCTGAATCAGCATCAGGCGAATACACATCTTCAAGAAGCTGCAACTGCTCCAGAAGCATCGTATACGTTCCGACTGCGCCGTCCAGCCTTTATGGAGGAAAAGTCGCTTACAGCAGCTGAGAAGGGCTCTGTTAATCATTTGCTTATGCAGCTTGTCTCCCTCACTGAGGAAATAGATGAACCGTTGCTTAAACAAACGCTTGATCATATGATTGAACAGCGTTTATTAACGGTAAAGCAATCGGAGGCAATTGATTTGCCGAACGTAGCAGCTTTTTTCCGAAGCGAGCTTGGACAGCGGTTGTTAAACGCTGACTGGGTGCGAAGAGAGGTTCCGTTCAGCTGCATGTTCCCTGCTAAACGTGTTTATCCGAATTCAGATCTAGATGAGCCGATATTGATTCAAGGGGTAATAGATTGCTTGTTCGAGGATGCTGCTGGAGTCGTACTGCTCGATTATAAGACGGATCGCATTTATAAGGAGCAATGGGTGGAAGCAGCGGAGCGGCATCGTTTCCAGCTGGAGCTGTATGCCGAAGCAATCGAATCTGTTCTCGGGAGAAAAGTGGATGAGAGCCATGTCTTTTTCTTTGACGGGGGTCAATCCGTTCACCTTAAGAGAACAAACCAAATCTAAAAGGAGGCTGTGAAGTTGGAACCACAGCAAACGGGCAAACGCTCTATCGCGCTGCCGATAACTCTCGTTATTCTTGTATTCAGCTTAATCGGCAATGTTTTTTTGTACTCGCAATTTTTACAAAATAAACAAGAAAACAATTATGTAAAAGGCCAAAAAATATTTAAAGCAGCGATTGGTTCTAAAGATTATGTAGAAAAAATGCTTCCGCAGCTGGATGCTTTGCTTCAAAGTAAAACTTTAGACGAACGGTATGCCATTGCATTTCTTTCAGGTCAAGCAGCTGCGAGCGGCCATGCTTTGGTGGAATTTACTGCAGAAGCAGCAAGCGTGATCGCAGAGCCGGAAAAAATCAATAAAGAGCTTGCCTTGGCCTATGTAACTGATGTCGACAAAGGCTTGCAAACGATTGGTCACTATGATGGTGCTTTGAACGAAACCGATGCCGCGTACATTCAGGGATTAAAAAGCGCGTTTGAAACCATATCAGGTATATTGAGTGGTTTTAATACAAATATCGGGGAGAGCCGCATTGCAATTATTCGGTTGTCTAGCGGGCTTGAATGGGCTCGGCTTGTTGAACAGATGCAGGCTGTTATGAAGGAAAAATCAGCTGAGATTTCGAAGTAGCAGCTTGGATTCAGTCGCTTTTTTGGAAGGGCGCCTTCGAAGTTTTTGCGGGTTATCTTTAATGATTGGACTAGCGGCTAAAATTTCGGTATGATATGGTAAGGAAAGCGAATAGGGGGTGAAACCTATGGACTGTATTTTCTGTAAATTAATCGAGGGTGCAATACCGTCGAAGAAGGTATTTGAGAATGACAGAATTCTCGCATTCCACGATATACAGCCAGCTGCTCCTGTACATATTCTTATCATTCCTAAGAAGCATATCGCAACGATGAATGATGTTACCGATGAAGATGACGAGGTCATAGCCGAGATGTTCGCGGTAGCTCGTCAAATCGCAAAGGAACAAGGAATTGCGGAGTCAGGCTATCGACTGGTCAACAATGTTAATGCCGACGGAGGACAGCTTGTTTATCATCTGCATATCCATGTATTGGGGGGAACGAAACTTTCTTCTCGGGTTGTAGATATCTAAAGTTGACACTGCCTTTTGGTTTGACATATAATGAAATTTGATAAACCGTGTTATAGCTCTGGACGGTCTGTTTCGGAGGGAGGGAAAACTGGTGTCTGAAACTAAAGTTCGCAAAAACGAAACTATTGATGCTGCGCTTCGCCGCTTTAAACGTTCCATCGCTAAAGATGGTGTTCTAGCTGAGGTGAAAAAACGCAAGCATTATGAAAAGCCAAGTGTAAAGCGCAAGAAGAAGTCTGAGGCTGCGCGCAAGAGAAAGTTTTAGGAGGATCCTTCCATAATGAACCTGAGCGAAAGATTGACCGATGATATGAAGCAAGCCATGAAGAATCAGGACAAGTTTAAACTTTCCGTTATTCGTATGATGCGCGCGTCAGTGAAAAACTTGGAAATCGATCTCAAGCGTCCATTGGACGATAACGAAGTGCTTGATATATTGAGTCGCGAAATCAAACAACGTAAAGATTCCCTCCAAGAATTTAAAAAAGCCAGCCGCGATGATTTAGTAGCGGGTCTTGTGGTCGAAATTGAAATTATTAGTCAATACCTTCCCGAACAGCTGACTGAAGAAGAGATTCAAGAGATAGTAACGCAGACCATCCATGAACTCGGTGCTTCTTCCAAAGCCGATATGGGAAAAGTTATGAGTGCCCTTTTGCCTAAAACAAAAGGACGCGCTGACGGTAAACTAGTAAATCAGCTCGTTCAGCAACATCTCAACTAACTAAACATACGGACTCACAAAACACCCCTTAACGGGGGTGTTTTTTTGTACGTTTCAAGAGTAAATGGTATGATGTGGAGAAGGCTGCCTGAAACGTTTTCATTTGTCAAACGTAGTAGAAAGCAAACATGAAAAAAAGGAGGAACCTTCTTGCACATGAATCGATGGCGAAGAAGTATGTCCGCCACTCCAATCGCATTGATCGCAGCGGTGTTAATGGTGACGCTTGCAGCATTATTTGGTTCACCGGGGGAGAAAGCAAAGGCAGCAAATGAAGTTGGCCCAGCAGTGTATGTGATTCCCGTTAAACAAACGGTGGAATCGGGGCTTCAATCCTTTTTGGAGCGAGCCTTTAAAGAAGCTGAGGAAGCAAAAGCTGAGCATGTGATTCTCGTTATTAATACGCTTGGCGGGAAAGTCGTAAACGCAGAGGAAATTGGTCATCTTATAAGGGAGAGCGCCATTCCTACTACGGCTTTTGTAGAGGGGAAAGCCGTATCAGCAGGCACTTATATTGCTTTAAATGCTGATAATATCATCATGCAGCCGGGCAGTACGATTGGTGCAGCTGCTGTAGTGGATGGCTCAGGGACATTAGAGGATAATCCCAAAACGATTTCCTATTGGACCTCTGAAATGAGCGAGTCAGCAGGATTGCAGGGTCGCGATAAGAGTATCGCTGTCGCTATGGCGGATCCGAATGCAATGGTGGAGCTGAAAGACAAGCTTGGCAGAGATAAGCTGAAGGGAGAAATTCTTACCCTGTCAGCAAGTGAAGCTGAGAAAGTCGGATACTCTGAGCATACAGCAGCGAACGTTGATGAAGCAGTCAAATGGCTGGGCTTGGAAGGCAGAACACAAATTGAGGTTGTTCCGTCACTTGCGGAAAATGCAGCTAGATGGCTGCTCAATCCAATCGTTATGACGATTTTGCTCATACTTGGCATTGCAGGTATCGTTATTGAAATGATCATTCCAGGCTTTGGAGTACCGGGCGTTGTCGGAATATTATCGTTTGCCCTTTATTTCTTTGGCCACTATGTTGCAGGATTTGCCGGAATGGAGTCGGTCGTGCTGTTCGTAATTGGAATAGCCTTGCTCATAATCGAGGTGTTTGTACCAAGCTTTGGGATTTTGGGCTTGCTCGGCAGTGCTGCGTTGGTAGCAGGAGTCGTTACCGCTGCTTCAGACCCAATGACGGCTTTCATTTCGATCGTCATTGCGTTAGTTGTTGCCACCATTCTAATCGTTATTTTTATTAGAATGAACAAATCCAGAGGTATTTGGAACAAATTTATATTGCGCGAGAAGCTGACAACGGAGCAAGGTTTTGTTTCTGCGGATATAAAGGATTCACTGCTCGGATTGCAAGGGAAAACAATTACTCCGCTGAGACCGGCAGGAACAATTGTTATTAATGACAAGCGAATTGATGTCGTTACCTCTGGAGAGTTTATCGATACGAACCGAACGGTGACCGTCATTAAAGCGGAAGGTACTTGGGTCGTTGTCAAAGAAGTAACAAAATAGAGAAAACGAATATACAAATGGAGGTTGGAACAAATGGATCCTATCGTATCTTTTTTAATTTTGGCTGTCGTTGTTATTATCGTACTGTCCGTATTCTTAAGCTTTTTCCCGATTATGCTATGGGTATCTGCATTAGCATCGGGCGTTAGAGTTGGAATTATTACGCTCGTTGCCATGCGTCTTCGCCGCGTCGTACCAAGCAGAATCGTCAACCCGTTAATTAAGGCAACAAAAGCAGGGCTGGGACTTAACATAAACCAGCTTGAGAGTCACTTCTTGGCAGGCGGTAACGTCGATCGGGTTGTCAATGCGTTGATTGCAGCGCAACGTGCGAACATTCCACTTATATTCGAACGCGCGGCGGCTATCGATTTGGCTGGTCGTGATGTACTACAAGCCGTACAAATGAGCGTTAATCCGCGCGTCATTGAAACACCAATCGTAGCTGCGGTTGCGAAGGATGGTATTGAAGTGAAAGTAAAAGCTCGTGTTACGGTTCGTGCCAACATTGAACGCCTAGTCGGTGGTGCGGGTGAAGAAACAATTATTGCTCGTGTTGGTGAAGGGATTGTAACGACTGTAGGTTCTGCTGGCTCACATAAAGACGTTTTGGAAAACCCGGATATGATCTCTCGCACTGTGCTTGGCAAAGGGCTTGACGCAGGTACAGCGTTTGAAATATTGTCGATCGATATCGCGGACGTTGATGTAGGCAAAAACATTGGTGCACATCTTCAAACGGAACAAGCGGAAGCGGACAAAAAAATCGCTCAAGCAAAAGCCGAGGAGCGCCGTGCGATGGCCGTTGCTCACGAACAGGAAATGAAAGCAAAAGTCGTAGAGATGGAAGCGCGCGTAGTAGAGTCGGAATCACAAGTTCCACTTGCCATGGCTGAAGCGCTTAGAAGCGGGAAAATTGGCGTTATGGACTATATGAACTTGAAAAACATCGAAGCGGATACCCATATGCGCAGCTCTATCGGCAAGCAGGACAGTTCTACGGACATTAAAGACGGCCGATAAAGTCGATGGCCCAGTTATTTGGTTGGATCAAGTTGGATCAACGTAACTGAGCCTTGGAGGTGAAGGCAAGTTGAATATTATAGAATTTCTGATGAATAACATATTTATCGTAGTCGTTATACTGGGTGCGCTGGCTTCGGTATTCGGCAAATCCGGCGCGAGGAAGAAGCCTGGTCAAATGCCTGACTTTGGCGGCGGAGGGCTGCCGCGTTCATTGTTCCCGCAGTCCGGAGAACAGGAGCGAGAGGTAGAGCGACCGCAACCGCAACCGCCGCAGGCAGCTGGAGGAACGGCTTATCGCTCTGTAACTGAAGTTGAGCGTTCTTCTGATATGAATTCGACGCTTTATAGCAGAGAGAGCGCAGAAGCGCCGCAAACAGCTTCTCTGCAGCGCGCGCTTCAAAGAGCAGCAGCTAACAAAGAAACAACACAGGCTGCAGCACAGCGCAATTATGGAAGCCAGAGCATCAATGCAGCATCCATTCGATCCGATGATTTGCGGAAAGCAGTTATTTGGGCCGAAGTATTAGGACCGCCGCGCTCGAAAAAACCTTTTCGAAAATAAATTTAAACCGCCTAAGCGCTGCGCTTAGGCGGTTTTTTTATTTTGGAGCCATAATTATAGAGCGGTTCGCATATTTTGGTACAGTACATGAAAATCGCCATTCCTTTGCTTTACTTTTAGCAAACCTTGAAGGAGGCAAAGAATCGTACATGCGCCACATAAAAAAGAGATTTCGCAAAATGACAGCAGAGCTGCTTGATATGCCGCATGATGTCGTATTTGATTTGCCGCGATTAACAATGATTGGAGACTGCCAATTATATATCGAGAACCATCGTGGTGTTGTTCATTTCTCTAGTGAGCGATTGAGACTCGCGCTAAGCAAAGGCCAGTTGGAGGTTACGGGAAGCTCTCTAGTTATCCGCACCATTTGGACAGAAGAAGTGTTTATCGAGGGACAAATTACGAATATTCAATTGATTCCATGAAATAGATAAGGCGATTTTCTTTATCAATAGCTGAGGTAATGGAGGGGAATGGACGTGAGCGGACAAGGTGCAAATTGGTTAAAGGGTATGGTCACCATTCATATTCGGGGGGGACAACCTGAGCAGCTCGTCAACCGAGCGCTGGCTGGCGGCTTGCAGCTGTCTTCCATCAGATGGACAAGCAGCGGCTTGCTTGAATGTGAGCTGTCAATCAGTGATTTTTTTGGCCTTCGTCCGTATTTAAAAGAGACAGGCTGTCGTGTTCATGTAACGAAGCGAAAAGGCTTGCCTTTTCTGCTGGTAAAAGCAGAGCGCAGAAAGCTTTTTGCGGCTGGCATCGTGTTGTTTTTTGCGATTATCTTTATGCTCTCCTCGCTTGTTTGGAGCATCGAAGTGCAAGGCAATGTCAAGCTCACAGAGGATCAAGTACGGGCTGCAGCCAAAGAGGAAGGCTTATATCCTATGCAGTGGTCATTCCGTTTAACCGATGCTGATGTGCTGTCCAAGCAGCTTGTTCGCAAGCTTCCAGGCTCAACCTGGGTTGGCGTGGAAAAAAAGGGGACAAAGGTTATCATTCAAGTGGTTGAATCAACCATACCGGATAAGGCTTCCTTGAATACCCCTCGACATCTGGTCGCATCTGATGATGCTGTTGTTACGGAAATTATAGCGGAGGCGGGACGGCCCGTCGTTCGGAAAAATACGAAGGTGAAAAAAGACCAAATTTTGATCTCGGGAACGATTGGGGGAGAAATGAATTCACGCACTGTCGTTGCCAAGGGCAATGTTCGTGGGCTTGTTTGGTACGAATTTGAAATTTCTTCACCGCTTGTTCAACAGGTTAAGGTGTATACTGGAGATAAAGAGACGAAATGGTTTGCAGTCATCGGCTCAAGAGCTCTTCAGCTTAGCGGATACGGTGATTCTGCTTTCGGAAAATCCGAATCGATTAAGCATGAAGAGAAGGTATCCTGGCGCAATTGGTCGCTGCCAATTGGTAGAATGAAGGAGACCATAATGGAAACACGAATGGAAGACCGCACGCTTACTGAAGAAGAAGCGAAGAACGTCGGCATTCTGCAGGCTAAAGCCAAATTGCTGCTTAAAACAGGCAGCGACGCAGTCATCCGCGATGAAATTGTTTTGCATGAAAAGGCGGACAATGGTAAAGTTTATATGAAAGTTCTTTTTGAAGTCGAGCAATCTATCGTTAAGGAAATGCCACTAGTCCATATGCAGGGAGAATGAGGATTGTTGCAAATTGAAACGAAAGTAGTAAAGATACCGCTCGGCAACGCAGCGGAAGGACTTGGAGTATTCGGACCACAGGATAATTTTTTGCGTCTTATTCAAGCGCAAGTAGAGTCTTCGATTACATCGCGTGAAGCGGAAATTGTCATATCAGGTCCTGTAGAAGAGGTTGATTCGTTAGAACAACTATACAATGTGCTCTTACAGCTCGTTCGCGGGGGCTATAAGCCATCAGAGCGTGATGTTGCATATGCACTAGAGCTTGCCAGATCGATGCAGGCAGAAGAGCTGTTGGACTTGTTTAAGAAAGAAATTACAACTACCTTCCGTGGCAAGCCGATTCGGGTAAAGACGATCGGTCAACGCCATTATGTAAAGACGATACGCAAGAAGGATATCGTGTTTGGAATAGGCCCAGCCGGAACAGGTAAGACATATTTGGCCGTTGTGCTCGCTGTCGCTGCTTTGAAGGAAGGCTCGGTAAAAAGAATTGTTCTTACGAGACCTGCCGTAGAAGCGGGAGAAAATCTCGGCTTTTTGCCAGGCGATTTGCAGGAGAAGGTTGATCCTTATCTTCGTCCTTTGTATGATGCGCTGCATGATGTGCTTGGACCTGATCAGACGGTCAAAGCGCTCGAGCGCGGTATGATTGAAATTGCTCCGCTTGCTTATATGCGCGGCAGAACGCTTGATGATGCGTTTATTATTTTGGATGAAGCACAAAATACGACGCCTGAGCAAATGAAAATGTTTCTAACAAGACTAGGATTTAGTTCTAAAATGGTTATAACAGGAGACGTTACGCAAATCGATTTGCCGCGGGGCAAAAACTCCGGCTTAATTGAAGCTCAGCGGATTCTGAGAGACATAGAGGAAATTGGCATCATCCTTTTCTCAGAGCAGGACGTCGTTCGTCATTCGCTCGTTCAAAAGATTATTGTTGCCTACAACTGGGATGCTGAAAACAAAGCCTAGAAAGGGATGTCTGCTGCATGAACCAAAACCAGACCGGAAAACAAGGGAACTTGCGGCCGTCCAAAACGGCGGGTTGGAAGCAGAGTGCAGCCGTTCGCTGGGTGCTGATGTTGATGTTTGTGCTGCTATTCTATTTCAGCTTAGCTCCGCATCTCGTTCCTGAAACCTATGATATTCAGGAGGGCGCTGTAAGCGAGAAGGACATCAAAGCGCCCTTCCAAATTAAAGACGAGAAGGCCACTAGACAAGCGGAAGAGGATGCAGCCGAGAAAGTCGATGTCATCTATTCGATAGTACCGCTACGCAACGAGGTGCTGGTCGACCAAATCTTTGTTCGAATAGAGCAGCTGAATCAGGACGATCAAGTAACCTTGCAAAATAAGATTGATATTTATCGCAATGAAATTCCAGGCCGTTATTCGGAGTATATTGATACCTTTGTTAAGCTGAATAAAGGCCGTGGAACGTATAACAACACGCTGCTTGAGGAAATGGCGCTTATAGCAAAGGAGCAGCAATACACCATTCCGGAAGAAACCTTTTACAAGATGCCCAATCTAACAGCAGAAACGCTAACCGAGATGCGCGATGTAGCTCGGGATATTGTGCGTAAACTGACAGTAGAGCAGCTTCGTGATGCGGAAACCGCTCGAACACAGGTTGCGGAACTTGTTAATGCAAGCTCGCTATCAAGCCGGACAAGCAGAGAAATTGTGCAGGAGCTTGCGAGATTTGCCATCATGCCAAACAAGTTTCTGGATAAGGAAGCGACGGACGAGGCTAAAGTGCAGGCTAAGCAAAACACGCCGCCTGTCGTAATTAAAGAAGGTGAGCTGATCGTGAAGCGCGGTCAGACGATTACTCCTGAATTGTACAAGCTGCTCGTTGATTCTTCGCTGCTGCAGGATCGTAAGACTTATTGGCCGCAGTTCGGATTRCTAATCATGTCTGTGATGTTTATCGTCGTCATTTACGCGTATTTGCATCAGTCTGGAAGTATCAATGGGATTAAGCCCAAATATAACAACTCTTCTCTTTTGATGTTGTGGCTCATCTTTCTGATCAATATTATTACGATGGAGATTACTTCGTTGACGCAGACGGATGCTGCCCCTTATGCGGGTTATTTGGCTCCTGCTGCTCTCGGGACGATGCTGATTACATTGCTGCTAGATATG
>NZ_JBFRDK010000034.1:0-44625 GCF_052113545.1 Paenibacillus sp. TAF43_2 | reverse complement strand
ATACTATATAGGTGTGTTTTAAGTCAAGCAAAATATTCTAATTTATTTTCTTTTTATTTTTTATGGTATAAACCTCACGCCGTATCGCCCTTTTCGGGATCGAAATACCTCTACCTCATGCGGAGTTTCATAGCCATACATCCAACCGTCATTCTCCATTCTCCTAACCAAACAACCCGCTTGAAATTTGGTTTCATATAGGCGAACCCAATATACCCATCTCATGTCATCCCTCCACTATCTTATTGGAGAAGCTGATGCTTATCACTCCAATAAAGGCTGTATACATTAGAATACCCCAAAATTGGGATCATACATGCAAATGGGGTATACTCAAAATAGGTCATTTCGAAGGAGCTGAAGACCATGTTATATGGAATTGTTGTTTTCCCCGAAAAGCATGTACAGGACTTCGCTAATAGCTGGCGAAGACGCCATGATCCGCATTACACAGCTGTACCTGCTCATTTGACAGTACGATACGCAGAAGATTGGTCAGACGATGAATTGCAGCTTGCAGTCGCTCATTTAGAGCAAACAACATCTAAGCTGCCTGCTTTCTCTATCCATTTGAACCGTGTATCTACTTTTTTCCCTGTAAGTCATGTGCTCTATTTAGCGCTTGAAGACACCGTTTCCATGCAGAAGCTCCAGGAGAACATATGCAGCGGTCCGCTGGCCATTGTCGAGCCCAAATATGTTTACACGCCACATGTCACGATAGGGCAAGAAATCTCAGCTGATGAGCTGCATGATTTATTCGGAAATCTGCGCATGCAGTCCATTGATCTTACTTCGAGAATTGATCGCATACATCTGATGTATCAGACCGAGAACGGCTCTTGGACCGCTTACCAGTCCTTTCTATTACGAGGTTAGACAAATATTAAGGAAAAAGCCCGCAAACGACGCAGAGGTCGATTACGGGCTTCTTTCTTATTTCAAATTATCTAGGCATTGGCATAATTTCGACTCCGCCGCCGTTGCCTTCTCCAGTTGGATTGTTTTTAATTTTCTCCAAAACCGCATTTCCGCGTGTTTCCCACTCAGCTAGCGCCTCACGAGCAGATTTTTTCTTATCGATTACGGCTTGGAACAGTTCATAAGCAGGTTGCTGTGCTTCCCATACGCCTGGTTTCTCACGGAAGATTTTGTCCGTATCTAAAGCTGGCATTGGCTTAAGTGAAGTAAATGCGTCAATATTGTATTGCAAACCGCCGATTGGCGTCAAAAATTCCTTACGTGCAACCATTTCATAAAGACTTCTTGATTTCAGCTTAGCCCATTCCTTGCTATTGGAGAACTTGATGAAATCCCAAGCGTCTTTATCGTTTTGAGCTTTGTTGTTAATACCCATCAACTGGCTCAATGAAATACTGCTGCCCACTTCTGGATCGCTTGGAGAAACGGGAACTGTCACAACGTCCCAATCAACAGCTTCAAAATCTTTAATTTTCGATGCGTTGTCCGAAGCTCTCTTAAGCTCATTGATATAACCATAATCACCGATCGTCATCGCAATTTTGCCTTTGATGAACAAATCACCATAGAATGGGTCATTGCCGCCTTCCGCGTTTTGCTTCTCATACATTTTATTCATAAATTCTTGTGTTGGAATAACTTCTTCTTGATACAGCGATGCAACAGTGCTCCATACATTTTCCCACTGATCGCTATTGACGAGCATTTTCTCGCCTTTGTCATCCCACATTTTTAGCTGCAATGCTTGGCTATAAGACTGCGCATTGCTAAAGCCGTCATTGGACCAGCGATTGAAGGAGAATCCAAATTTACGGTCCACGCCTTCACCTTTTGCCACTTGACGTGCCAAGTTAAGAACTTCAGTCCACTCCATTTTGTTTGTCGGAGGAGTTACACCAGCATCAGTAAACATTTTTTTGTTGTAGTAAAGTGCAGAAGAGTTAAAAGTTGGCGTCAATGCATACAATCCGCCATCGCCAGCAGCTTTAATGCCTTCAATAACAGTTGGAACATAATCCGACAAGTCGAATTTATCTTGTGCTACTAATGGATCCAGCGGTTGCAACAAGTTGTCTTGTGTCATCCGACGAAGCATATTGTAATCCAGAACAACAACATCGACTGGATTTGATCCAGTTAGCATTTCTTTCATTTTTTCATATGGATCTGGCTGCTTCGTTGGCTTTGCAGGATCTTGCTGTTCAAAGCGTTGATCATCATAGTTGATTGCGCCTACGATTTGGAACTCAATGTTAGGATGAGACATTTCATACATATCCGTGTATTGCTGACGGAAGTAAGGCTCATTATCCGAACCGCCATAAAGCACGCCAATGCGTAAAACCCGTTTTTCAGTAGAGCTGTCTGAGCCGCTGCTGCACGCTGCAAGCAGGCCAATAAGCAGGGTAAGTGTTAACGATACTAAAGTAAATTTGCGAATTCGCTTGCCTGACAATCTTTTATTATTCATTTGGTTTTAACCCCCTAGTGATTTAGGCGGAGTAATAATAATCCGCTCGCCGTCAAATTCCATCGTTGCTTTGTCTTTAATATTAAGAGCAGATAAATATTCCTTAGGCACTTGTAAACGTCCAACTCGATCTACCACGACATAGGCTTCATGCACAGACTGCAGTCCGCTGCTTGCAGCTGGAAGCTCTGCCTCACCTCCATCAAGATTAATATTCGGATTGCGTTTAATAAACTCGGTGCTCGTCAAGCCATCGCGAATGGCAACCACTCGGTCTACCTTGCCAGCAAGCGTCAAGTCATGCGTTACAATGACGATGGTAATACCGATCTCGCGATTCAACCTGCGGAAAATACCCATAATCAAATCGGAGGTAGCCGTATCAACCGAACCTGTCGGTTCATCCGCAAGCAGAAGCTTCGGGCGATTCGACAATGAAATCGCAATGGCAACCCTTTGCTGCTCACCGCCTGATAATTGATGGAGCTTGTTATGCATTCGCTCCTTCAAGCCAACCCATTCAAGCAGCTGCTTCGCATATGCGCGATCAACCTTTCCCGAGAGCATCATCGGCATTTCTACATTTTCGAGGGCAGTAAGATAAGGCAGCAGGTTTCTCGCATTATTTTGCCAAATAAATCCTACCGTCTCCCTCTTGTATTTCACTAGATCCTCTTCGGAAATCTTCAGAAGATCCCAAGGACCTACATGCACCTGGCCGGCTGAAGGGCGGTCAAGACCGCCCAGCGTATTCAGAAGCGTCGATTTCCCGCTGCCGCTGTTGCCGATGATAGCCATTAGCTCGCCTTCGTTTACTTTTAGGTTCAAGCCTTGCAGGGCAACGACCTCTAGATCGTCTGTCTTGTAAATTTTCACTAGACCTTCGCAATCGATCATCGCTGTTGTCATCGTTCTTCTCCCATCTTGACCGCTTGATGCACTCTAAGCCTGCGTATGTGCAGGAAGAGAAGCAATGCGCCGGTCAGCATCATAAATCCGACAACTATGAACAATTGGTTCGTATCGCTAGACTCGAATATGACTCGGAAAGGCGGTACTGTTTCTGCAACGTTTTCTGTCGTTTGCAAGAATGGAAGGAAGAGCAAGCTCACACCTTTACCAATTAACACGCCAAGTCCTATCGCAAGTCCTGCTGTAAATAGCTGCTCCAGAAGCAGCATCCCCGTAAGCTGTCTTCGCGATAATCCCATTGCCCGCAATACCCCGAATTGGACAACACGCCCTGAGAGATTGAAGAACCAGAATAGAACGTAGCCAGCTAGTGTGATGATGACCGAAACAAGGAAACCTAAGCTCAATATTCCGAATACGCCGCCCCTAGTTGGAAGCTTCGATTGAATGATTAGCTCGCTTCTTACATCTTTAATAGCTGCTATCTCCACCCCAGCCTTTTGCAGCGCTTCAACGATCGGAGCTACTTTAGCATCAGGCTTCATCTTCAGCCAAACCTCATAAGGAATAAGCGGAAGCTGGTCATAAATATAATCTAAATTCGTGATAATAAACGGTGATTTATCCGGATATTGGCTAGGCCAATAAGGCAAAATGCCAACGACCATAAAATCCACTTTACCTTCGGCGAATCCAACTGATACGGGATCTCCGATTTTTAATTGATATTTCTCTGCTACTTTCGAAGGAATAAGCGCCGCATGCTCATATTTACCCAAGTTATTTAAATAATAATTCGGATGTACAGGATATAAATCATTGCGGAACCAGCCGACCTTAGCAAAGTCGACATTATCAATACCCATTACGGTTCCTTGACCAATCGATTTGCCTGAAATGACTACGCTGCCCTTCGTCTGTAGTACACGAGCAGCCGCTTCTACGCCTTCAAGGGAACGGAATAGCTCAAATGGCGGTTCACTGAACAACATCTTTGAAGGTATGGTTTGACCGCCACCGCCTCCGCCGCCTGAACCACCGCCGTTGCCTCCTCCACCATTTCCGCCGTTTCCACCGCCGCCATTGCCTCCACTGCCGCCGTTACCACCATTTCCTCCGTTGTTGCCAGGCGTCGTAGTAATTTCCGGAGAGCCTTCCCAAACCGTTTGAATGGTTACGTCTGCTCCGTATTTATACAGCGTACGTTCCGTGGAGTTCAAATCAATCGTTCTAGCTGCCGATGCGTTATAAACACCAAGCCCCAGCGTCAGCACCAATAGAATCATCAATGGGTAATATCCCTTGGATGAACGTGATAGCTGAGTCAGCGTCAAATAAAGCGGAACCGGCAAAAATTTGCGTCCTAGCCATGTAAACACCTTCAATAGCCATGGGAATAATCTTAAGAAAAACAACCCAAATGCAAAGATTGATAAGGCAGGAACAAAAAATAAAAATGGCTGTACGTTTAATTGATCCGTTGTCATGCCTGTTTTGAAAGTCAACATTTGGCGCTCATTGAACATATACCAGCCATAACCAGCAGCGGCAATTAACAAGACATCAAGATACCAACGCTGCCAAACTGGCTTGCGATCAGAACGCGCAAGATCCTGCTTATAACTTACGATTGAAGATCTTGCATAAATAACAGCTGGAATAATGGTCGCCATAAGCGCTAGAAAGACTGCAGCTCCACCCGCAATAATGGCCTCCGTAGAGAAGCCTACCGGTATGGACTTCCGATTAACGAAAGAGAGGAAGCCATTGGCTGATCCGATACTCTTCGCCATGAACCAACCGATAAACGGACCGCTTCCAAGCGCGATACCGCCGAGCAGTAGTCCTTCGAGCAAATAAATCCATATGATTTGCCGTGTGCCGGCACCCCTGCTTCGAAGCACTGCAATGTCGCTTCGCTGCTTATCCAGTGACTGCCTTGCATTCATGGCAATGAAGAAAAACACCATCGCAAGCATTGGAGCAGCTAGCGTAAACAGCAATGTTTGCAGCTGCAGGCTTTGTTTCTTAAACTCTGTAAGCGTAGATGCAAAAGAAATTTCTACTCTTGTGTCCTTAAGACGCTGATACAGCTCAATATTCAAGCGTTCTAGCGTCTTGCTTAACGGTGTTAATTGACTCGTTTTTACTTCTGATAAATCAAATGCGTAGTACCAGCTTGCATTATGCAGCGGTATTTTTTTATTCGCTAACAGCGTCTTTTCGAATGCTGCTTTGCTTATTTGGAACGTGTTCAGCAAGCTTTCCATCCCTTGATACCAGTATGAACTCGTATCAGTAAGCGGTTTGACTGCTCCGACAATTTTCACTCGCAATGTCAGATCCAGTCCACCGTATATCGGATATTCAAAAACATCGCCGATATGTACATCATTTCTATACATTGCTTCCTCGAACATGACTGCTTCGAGTATGTCTCCATCCCCTTCGGTATTTGAAAACCATTTACCTTGGGTCAGCTCTGTATTTTTTTCAAGTTCTGACAAATTCATAATCGTCAGTTGACGGTTGCGTCCTGCGTCTACTTTGCTTGAATCCTCAGGAACGACCTCAGCACCGCGAATGGAATAGCTGTTTACATAAGTACCAAATGGAAATCCAATTTCTTTCGGTATTCCATCTTTAATATACTTTTCAAGCTCCGACAGCGCTGCTAAATCCGTTTTCCCGCCAGCAGGTGATTGATATCTCATGAGAAGCGAGCCCGCAGGTAATCCGGTACTCTTCTGCTGCAGTGATTCGGCTACTACTCTCTTGAGTGCGCCATCTGCATACATAGGGATACTCGTTGCAAATGCAACCGCCAGAGTTAGCCCAGCCAGCGTGCTTAAGGTTAGCCAGCGCGTGTTCCACATTTTGCGGAACAAAAAACGAAACAGCGGAATTCCCATTGGCTATCGACCTACAACTTTCTGCCCCGGTTTCAACCCTTTGAGGATCTCAATATTCGTCGAGGTTTGTTGGCCGACCTCTACGTCAACTTCGCGCTTAACTTCGCCTTCAATGACCTGCACGTACGTACGAGATCCAATAGAACGAAGCGTAGAAGGAGGAATAACAATAGCATTTTCAGTGCGCTTCGTAATGACTTTAATTGAAAGCGGCATTCCGCGGTTCAAGTTTTTAGGCAAATCCTTAAGATCAACGATTAAGAAGTCTTCGGGTTTCTCCGGTTTCTCTACTCCAGAACCACCGCCGCCGCCGTTGTTCTGTTCCTCCGTTTTGTATGGGAGCTGCTTGATCTTGCCTTTAAATTTACCAACGCTCGTAATATCAGCCGTTACTTCCAATCCAACGCCTAGTTTTTCTAGCTCTGACTTAGAAATTTTGGCTGCAGCTGTAATCTTGCTCGTATCGGCTACAATTGCAATTGGAGCATAGGCTTTAATCAAATCGCCCTTCTGCACGTTAAGCGATACAATCGTTCCGGCAAATGGAGCTTTTAATGTCGCTTTCCCGATTTCCTCTTCCATATCGACTAGCTTCTGCTTCTGTTCTTCAAAAGCAATCAGCTTACCTTCGAATTCAATCGGATCCATTTCATCACGCTGGCGAAGCGTGTCTTTCATCTCATTTTCGATTTTCCTAAATGAAAGCCGCTCTTGCCGCAAGCTTTTAACCAGTACATCAACGTCCAGCTGACCAATCACTTGACCTGCTTTTACAGCTGTTCCTACTTTCACATTCAGCTCTTTCAAATTCTTGCCGTCCAATGTGAAAAACATCGTCTCTTCTTCCAAAGAGATAAGCTTGCCGATCAGCGGTATCGACGTTTCTAATGTCGTCGTCGTTACCTCATACTCGGGCTTTTTGGATATTTGTGCAGGGGCAATCTCAGGTATAACCTCTTCTTCATCTTCTGCGGGAAGCAAGGAGCACCCGCTTGAAAGCACCAAAGAAGCACTTAATACAACAACCATTGAACGCTTAAATAAATTTTCCGTCCACCATTTCATAGACAATGTCAGCAACCTCCAAAATCGTAGGATCATGTGTAGTCATACAAATAGAAACTTGTTCAGTGCGAATAATATTTTGGAAAACCGCCATAATTTGAGCCGACATGCCAGTATCAAGCTCTGCCGTCGGTTCATCAGCAAGCAGCAGCATTGGCTTATGGGCGATCGCCTTAGCAATTGCGACCCGTTGCTGCTCACCGCCAGAAAGCTCGAAGGGACGATGATTCATTCGGCGCTCCAAACCAACCAGTTCAAGACATTGCGTAACTCTATCCTTCCATTCCGCTCGCGGTACACCAGCCATCCGAAGAGACAGCTCCACATTCTCACGCGCGGACAATAGCGGCATAAGTGCGAAGGCTTGAAATATAAAGCCCATGTGCTTTCGCCTAACTAAAGTGCGTTGGTCATCGCTCATGCTGTGAAACTTCAAACCGTTAAACAAAATCTCTCCTTTGCTTGGCGTATCGAGCCCGCCCAAGCAATTCAGCAGCGTCGTCTTGCCAGAGCCTGATCTGCCTCTGAGCATGACTAATTGACGCTCCTTAAGCTCCATATTGATGCCCTTCAGTACAGGCAGCGGAGTTCCTCCAACTTGGAAGGTTCGCTCTACATCAATAACTTTAAGCAGATCGCGTCTTTCCTCAGTCGTTTCAACCTGCTCTTCTACCTTCTGTTCTTCTTCCTGCGGAATGGCCATTAGCGCTTCCGATCCCTCCTCAACCAACTTTCATAATTCTCATCTTACATGATAGACGTAGGACATGCTCAAAAAGTTACGTCAAATTCAAACAACTTTTTAAAACCTTTTTCGAACAAAAAAAGCTGCTTTTAGCGAAGGCTTAAACTCCGCATAAAAAACAGCTTTTACATTATCTTACTTCACCTTGAAATGAGAAATAGCAAGGTCCAAATCGCGTACAATTTCCTCTAAATGAACAGCTGCTGAAGAAATGTTATCCATCAAAGCGAGCTGCTCTTCCGTTGCGGCAGCAACATTTTCTGTCTTCTCCAGATTAACGGCAGCTGTAGCAGCCGTTTGCTGCATTGAGGCGCTTACCTGCTCCGAGCTGGCTGACATTTGCTGAGTAATTGCAGAATTTTCATGAATCTGCTCACTCATCTGTGTAATAGAAGCAACGATGACATCCAAGTTCTGGCGAACCTCGCCTACCCGCGCGCTGCCTCGCTCCATTTCTAGAACCGTTTGCGACATGTAAGCAGAAGCTCCTGCGATTTCACTTCTGGTAATGTCTACGAGTTGATGAATCCCGTCAGCGGATGCAAGGGATCCCGCTGCCAGCTTCCGAATCTCTCCTGCAACGACCGCAAAACCTCTGCCGTGTTCGCCTGCACGGGCTGCTTCAATTGATGCGTTCAGCGACAAAATATTCGTTTGATTTGAAAAGCTCGTTATATTCTCGGCAATTGCACCTATCTCTTTGGAACGATGCTCAAGCGTTTCAATTGTATTCGATAGTTTGCCAGTTACTGAAGTTACCTCGCTCATTTGATCAATTAACCGGAGCAGCGCTTCATGACCAAGTTCAGCCTGCTTAGAGGTTGAAGATGATTTATCGGCAATCGAGGCTGTGTTTTCTGCGATTCGTTGAATGCCTATCGTCATCTCTTCGATCGCTCTAGATGTTTCTTCCGCACCTCTTGCTTGTACTTCTGAGCCATTCGCTACTTCCTGAATATTTTGAGCGACATGCTCTGCTGCATCTGCAGATTCCTTAGATGCAGTCGTTAACTGATCAGTTGATTTGGTCACTTCAACTGCATTGCTAGCAATACCGCTAATCAGCTGCTTAGTAGCTTCAATCATATGATCCACCGATTGCGAAATACGGCCAAGCTCATCCTTGCTGTATTTCTGATCCGGAAGAATTGTTAAATCCCCTTCTGCTACTCGCTGTGTCTTAAATACAACACTCTTGATTGTCTTCATTATATGACGCACTGTAAAGTACATAGCAATTAATATAACTAATGTAACCACAATGATGCAGATTAAGAGAGTAAGCTGCGTTTTTCTAAGCTCATTTGTAATATCATTAATTGTGGTTTGTGCATAAATTTTAATATTTTGACCGATTTCATCAATCCCTGTACGGCTTGTTAAGAAGCTATTATCAATCTGTTTATTTTGGAAATTGTTCTTTCCATCCGCTGCTGCTTTTATCGCTGCAGCTGACCAGAAATTAAAATTAGCCTTAAACTCAATTAAAATTTGGTTTATGCTGCGCTCAGAATCCCCTTCTGCTAAGTTCTGAAGGCCCTTCTCATATAAAATGGCTTGCGCTTCTCCTACCCGGTCTTCAACTTGTTTTATATTTTCGGCTAACTCCGCTCGAGCAGCGTCTGCATTTACTTGATCCAAAGTACCGGATTCTACTCTCAAGTAAGCTTGATAGGCCTGATACATATCCCTATCCGCGTTTAATACTAATGTGTCTACTTGATTAGAAGTTTCATAAATACGATCCGTCATGTCATTCAACACGCGCCACTGCTCATTGAGCAAATAAAGCCCTGTAAATGCATAAAACATAAGTGGAACCAAAGACAACAAGACTAGCCTAACACGTAAAGACAATTTCATTAAAACCCCGCCCCTCAATTCATGACTATACTCTATATTTATTTATCGGAGACAAATAGCTATTTAGAAGAGTCCCTTTCAAAAAAAATTAATTTTTAGTGTCGAATTATGAACAATTTTGTCACAAAAAAAAAGCGAGCTCTCATGGAAATGAGCACGCTTTTTTTATTTAAGCAATTATTTTCCAAACGATTGAGGATCTTGTCTCCAAGCTTGCAAAGCAGCTACATCTTCAGGAGCAACTTTTCCAAGCTCTACAGCCGTTTGAATAAGTGCGCTATAGCTAGATAATGTAACAAGAGGCATTTGCTCTGAAGCAAAGGCTTGAATCGCTGAATCGAATTCGTAAGTGAATATAGCAAGCACCGCCAATACTTCTGCGCCTGCTTCTCTAACTGCAAGACCAGCTTTAAGCGAGCTGCCGCCTGTCGATATCAAATCCTCGATCACAACGACCTTTTGACCAGGTAGAACACGGCCCTCGATTTGATTCTGCTTGCCATGACCCTTCGCTTTATCGCGAATATAAGCCATCGGCAGATTAAGCTTCTGTGCTACCCAAGCTGCATGTGGAATGCCGGCAGTTGAAGTGCCCGCTATAACCTCAGCATCAGGATAACGCTCACGAATGATCGTTGCGAAACCTTCTGCAACAAGATCGCGAATCGCTGGGTATGTCATCGTAAGGCGGTTATCACAATAGATTGGTGATTTAATGCCTGATGTCCATGTGAATGGCTCATTAGGGCGAAGTGCTACGGCTTCGATTTCGAGCAGGCTTTTAGCAATTTGATTAGGCAATTCAGATAAAGTAATTTTACTCATAGGAAATCAGCTCCTCAATAATAGATTCTAATGCTGCACGCGGGCTTGGTGCCGCTGTAATCGGGCGACCGATTACCATATAATCCGTTCCTTTGCGAAGCGCCTCACTTGGCGTCATAATGCGTGATTGATCATTAACATCCGCTCCAATGGGACGAATGCCTGGCGTTATGGTTTTGAAAGAGCTGCCGCATAGCGACTTAATAGCCTCAACCTCGGAAGGTGATGCGACAACACCGTCCAAACCCGCTTTTTTGGTAAGCTCCGCATAACGAAGCACTGCCGCTTCTACAGTTCCGCTAATACCGATCTGCTCATTGAGCATGGACTGACTCGTACTTGTCAATTGAGTTACCGCGATAACCGTTGGCTTACGAAGGCTGCTTCCTGTTAATGCAATATCTACGCCTTCAAGCGCAGCCTCCATCATATCACTGCCCCCTGCTGCATGGACGTTAAACATGTCAACTCCCAATTTCGTTACGCTATTAGAGCCGCCTTTGACAGTGTTCGGAATATCATGCATTTTCACATCAAGAAATACGTAGTAACCGCGCTCTTTCAAGCTTTGCACGAAGGAAGGACCGGCAGCGTAAAACAACTGCATGCCCACCTTCATAAAACAGGGAATGCCTTGCAGTTCGGCAATTAAACGTTCAGCCGCTGCTGCATCTGGATAATCAAGGGCTACCATAATCCGTCCAGCTGCTTGCTCTTTAGTCAATTTCATTCGAAATCGCTCCATTTCTCTGTTCATTTGCAAAATAAACGGCCATACGTTTGCTTCTAGCTATCTACCTTGAGACTAACGTCTTGAGGTAGATAACGAAGCAATAAACGCTGGCCGTACTTTTAAGCTCAGTGAGCTTATTTGTTTTGTAGCGCTACTGGCATTGAACGGGAGGAGAAGTTCAACGTTTCGAGCATGACAAGCAATGCACGAACGGTATCAAGCGATGTCATACAAACGACGCCATTCTCAACCGCTTCACGACGAATTCTGAATCCATCACGTTCAGGAGCTTTGCCTTTAGTCAACGTATTGACTACAAATTGCGCTTGCCCTTCACGTACTAGATCAAGAATATTCGGCGAGCCTTCGCTAAGCTTATTAACAGTCGTAACGATAAGGCCGGCTTCTTCAAGTGCTTTCGCCGTTCCGCCTGTAGCAATAATTTTGTAGCCTAGGTTAAAGAATCCGCGAAGCAACTCTGTTGCTTCCTCTTTATCTTTATCCGCAACTGTAGCAATGATAGCGCCTGATGTTGGAATTTTCATACCTGCGCCAATGAGTCCTTTATAAAGAGCTTTCGCATATTGAACGTCGCGGCCCATTACTTCACCTGTTGATTTCATTTCCGGCGTTAGCGTTGGGTCAACCCGGCGCAGCTTCGCGAAGGAGAAGACAGGAACTTTAACAGAAACATATTCATCTTCAGGCCACAAGCCTTCAACATAACCAAGATCAGCAAGCTTCGTACCGAGAATTGCTTTAGTAGCTAAGTTTGCCATCGGAATATTCGTAACTTTGCTTAGGAAAGGTACGGTACGCGATGAACGCGGATTAACTTCTATCACATATACTTTTTCTTGGTGAATAACGAACTGGATGTTAACCAGTCCAATTACGTTCAGTGCTTTAGTAATGCTAATCGTGATGTCAACAATTTGCTGTTTAATGTCTTCCGAAAGTGATTGTGGTGGATATACCGCAATGGAATCGCCTGAGTGAACGCCTGCGCGCTCAACATGCTCCATAATCCCTGGAATAACAACAGTATCGCCATCACAAATCGCGTCTACTTCAGCTTCTTTGCCTAGCATATAACGGTCGATTAGAACCGGGTGCTCAGGGTTAATTTTCACTGCAACTTCCATATAGTTAAGCAGTTCTTCGTCCGAGTACACAATTTCCATTGCGCGTCCGCCAAGTACATAGGAAGGGCGAACAAGTACCGGATAACCAAGACCTTGTGCCGTAACTACCGCTTCATCAACAGAGATAACCGTTTTGCCGTCTGGCTGTGCGATATTCAGGCTGCGAAGCAATGCTTCGAATTTCTTGCGATCCTCTGCTGCATCGATGCTCTCAAGGCTGGAGCCTAGAATGCGTACGCCAGCTTTGGAAAGCGGAGCTGCTAGATTGATTGCCGTTTGACCGCCGAATTGTACGATTACGCCAATCGGATTTTCTTGCTCAATAACATTCATTACATCTTCAAAGAACAATGGCTCAAAGTAGAGTCTGTCCGATGTGCTGAAGTCCGTTGAAACCGTTTCTGGGTTATTGTTGATAATAACCGCTTCATAACCTGCATTTTGAATTGCCCATACCGCATGAACCGTCGAGTAATCGAACTCGATGCCTTGACCGATACGAATTGGTCCAGAGCCAAGGACTAGAACCTTCTGTTTGTCCGTAACGGTTACTTCATTTTCTACTTCATAAGTGGAGTAATAATATGGTGTCGAAGCTTCGAATTCAGCTGCGCATGTATCAACCATTTTGTATACCGGCTTTAAGTTAAGCTGTTCGCGAAGTGCACGCACGTCAGCTTCCGTTGTGTGACTGCCATTCGGGAAACCTTCTTGACGAATTTCAGCAATAGAGCGATCTGAGAAACCTTTGCGTTTAGCTTCATACAACGTTTGTTGATTCAACGTTGATTCGCTGCGCATGCGATCCTCGAATGCTACGATAGACTGAATTTTATCAAGGAACCACCAGTCGATGTTTGTAATGTCTTGGATTTCTTGAAGCTGATAGCCACGGCGGAACGCTTCTGCTACGAGGAACATACGCTCATCATCCGGCTTCTCTAGACGTGCGCGAAGCACTGCATCTTCCAAAGATGAAGCTTCTTTCAAGTGAATGCGGTGAGCGCCAATTTCCAGTGAACGAACCGCTTTATGAATGGATTCCTCAAACGTACGGCCGATAGCCATAACTTCGCCAGTTGCTTTCATTTGCGTACCAAGTTTACGGTTCGCGTTAACGAATTTATCAAACGGCCAGCGTGGAATTTTCGATACGATATAATCAAGTGTTGGCTCGAAGCAAGCATACGTTTGTCCTGTAACAGGGTTTACAAGCTCATCGAGTGTGTAGCCGACAGCGATTTTTGCTGCCATTTTTGCAATTGGGTATCCTGTTGCTTTCGACGCTAGTGCCGATGAACGGCTTACGCGCGGATTTACTTCAATGACATAATATTGATAGCTTTGTGGATCAAGCGCGAACTGTACGTTACAGCCGCCCTCGATGTTCAGCGCACGAATGATTTTTAGGGAAGCTGAACGAAGCATTTGATACTCGCGATCAGACAAGGTTTGGCTTGGCGCTACGACGATGCTATCGCCTGTATGTACGCCAACCGGGTCAAAGTTTTCCATGTTGCAGACAACGATACAGTTATCGTTCGCATCACGCATAACCTCATATTCGACTTCCTTCATGCCTGCAATCGATTTTTCAATCAAGCACTGGCTAATCGGGCTATAACGGATTCCAGAAGCAACCGTTTCGCGCAGTTCTTCTTCATTCGCACAAATACCGCCGCCTGTTCCGCCTAGTGTATAAGCAGGACGAACGATGATTGGGTAACCGATCGTGTTAGCGAAGTTAACTGCATCTTCTACTGTAGTCACGATGTCGCTGTCTGGTACTGGCTGTTCCAGCTCACGCATAAGGTCACGGAATAAGTCGCGATCCTCTGCTTTCTCAATAGCTGTCAGCTGTGTTCCAAGCAATTTTACATTCTCGCGTTCAAGAACGCCTGCGCGTGCAAGCTCAACCGCCATATTTAGGCCTGTCTGGCCGCCAAGCGTCGGAAGAAGTCCATCTGGACGTTCTTGACGAATGATTTGTGATACAAAATCTAAAGTAATTGGCTCGATGTATACTTTGTCAGCCATGTTCGTGTCTGTCATGATTGTTGCTGGGTTACTGTTTATAAGAACAACCTCATAGCCCTCTTCTTTGAGCGCTTGGCAGGCTTGAGTACCGGCATAGTCGAATTCCGCCGCTTGTCCGATGACAATTGGACCGGAACCGATCACGAGAATTTTTTTGAGTTCATTATTTTTGGGCATACTGAAGCTCTCCTTTCAACGTCTCCGACAACACAGCTTGACGAGGTTTTTGTGGGTTATTTTTCTTGTGCGTACGGATCATTTCTAGGAACTCATCAAACAAATAGCTGGAATCATACGGTCCTGGCGCAGCTTCTGGGTGATATTGAACCGAGAAAGCTGGGAATGTATTGTGTTTAAGTCCTTCGATCGTGCGGTCATTGTTATTGATATGTGTTACTACAAGCGGCGTGTTCGCTACTGATTCTTCAAGCACCGTGTAGCCATGGTTTTGTGAAGTAATGTAGCAGCGGTTAGTTGCCAATTCTTTAACCGGGTGGTTTCCGCCGCGATGTCCGAATTTAAGCTTCGTTGTTTCTGCTCCGCAAGCTAATGCGAACAGCTGGTGGCCTAAGCAAATTCCGAAGATCGGGTATTCGCCGAGCAGCTCAGAAATCATTTTTACAGCATAAGGTGCATCCTGCGGATCCCCAGGGCCATTGGACAATTGAATGCCGTCTGGAGCTAGGCGACGAATTTGGTCTGCTGTTGTATCGTGTGGAACAACGACTACATCGCAGCCGCGCTTAGTAAGCTCGCGCAAAATACCGCTTTTTGCACCGAAGTCAACAAGTACGATACGCTCGCCTTGACCCGGGCTTGAGAATACATGAGATGTAGAAGTGCGTGCAACTTGATCCGTCATTAGCTTCGAAATGTTCAGACGTTCAGCAAGTTCTTCTACACGCTCGTTGCCTGTTGTAATTAGGCCCTTCATTGTACCGTAGTTACGAAGCTTGCGAGTAAGCATACGTGTATCGATGTCGCTGATGCCCGGAATGCCGTACTCTTTAAGAAGTTGTCCTAGTGAATATTGAGCGCGCCAGTTGCTTGGCACTTCTTCGTGGCGACGAACAACAAAGCCGTGAATAAATGGGCGCATCGACTCAAAATCATCACGTGTAATGCCGTAGTTGCCGATTAGCGGATAGGTCATCGTTACGATTTGTCCGCAGTAGGACGGATCGGATAAAACTTCTTGATAACCAGTAATTCCAGTATTAAATACAACCTCGCCCATCATTTGTGCTTCTGCACCGAACGAAAGTCCTGTGAACAATGTACCGTCTTCCAATAATAATCTTGCTTGCATCCGTATCACTCCTCAGGTGTTGATTGTCCCCATATATTGGCTTTAGTTAGTAAAAGTTATTTATTCTGACCAAACAACTGCGCCGTCAACGATCGTTGTCACAGGCCAGYCGCTAAGCTTCCAGCCGCCGAATGGCGTGTTGTTGCTTTTGGATGCGAATGTGCTCGGATCAACCGAACGCACATTATCCAAATCAACGATTGTAATATCAGCGGGAGCGCCTAGCTCTAAACGCCCCGTTGGAAGCCGGAAAACACGTGCCGGATCCGCAGTCATGCGCTGAAGCAGGAAGCCAAGCGTCCACTTGCCGGTTTGAACAAATTTTGTGTACAAGAGCGGGAAAGCTGTCTCGAAGCCAACGATGCCAAAAGGTGCAAGTTGAACGCCGCGAGCTTTCTCTTCCGCGCTATGCGGTGCATGATCCGTAACGACCATATCGATCGTTCCGTCTTCAATCGCTTCGATAACCGCTTGAACGTCACGCGGCGTTCGAAGCGGAGGATTCATTTTCCAATTCGCATCATCAAGGCCCGGAATATCCTCATCAGACAGCAGCAAGTGATGCGGGCAAACCTCAGCAGTAACGCGAACTCCGATTTGCTTAGCTAGGCGAATTAACCGTACCGATTGCTCAGTGCTAACATGGCATACATGATAATGAACGCCCGTCGCTTCCGCCAATAGTACGTCTCTGCCTACATGAATCGCTTCGGATTCATTTGGGATAGCTTTCAAGCCATGCTTGCGGGAAAACTCGCCTTCCGATGCCCAAGCGCCTTCAACCAATGAATCATCTTCGCAGTGAGCGATGATCGGCATATCCATGGAATGAGCAAGCGCCATCGCGTTTTTCATCATTTGCGCGTTCTGGACACCTACACCGTCATCCGTAAAGCCAATTGCACCCGCTTCTTTTAATGAAGCAAAATCCGTCAATTCGCGGCCAAGCTCGTTTTTAGTGATGGATGCGTATGGCAATACTTTGACAACGCCGACTTGAGCCGCCTTGTTCGTAATGTAGCGTACCGTTTCAGCAGTATCCGTTACAGGACGAGTGTTGGGCATACATGCAATCGTTGTGAATCCGCCTTTTGCCGCAGAGCGTGTGCCTGTTGCGATATCTTCTTTATATTCAAAGCCCGGATCGCGCAAATGAACGTGCATATCGATAAAGCCTGGCGATACCAGCTTGCCCTTTGCATCAACGACTTCTGCGCTTCCTGTATCTACTGATTCGGAACCGTCTATAATAGCTTCGATCTTGTTATTTTCAATCCGAATATGCTTACTTTCTAAGCTGCCCGAAGTTTCATTCCATACGTTACCGTTTATAATCCATAATGACATTGTTGTTTCACCCTCCGGATTTAGATCTATGTTGCTAAAGTTAGCTGAGCGCACGCTCTACTACCGCCATGCGGATAGGAACCCCGTTTTCCATTTGCGGGAAAATACGAGATTGTGGATGCTCAACCAGTTCATCGTCTATTTCTACGTTGCGGTTGATTGGAGCAGGATGCATAATGATCGCGTGATTAGCCAGCTTGCTGGCTCTCTCTACCGTCAAGCCGTAATGCTCGCGGTAACTTTCAGCAGAGTTCAGCATTCCGCTTTCATGGCGTTCCAACTGGACGCGCAGCATCATGACAACATCTGATTTTAATGCTTCATCTATAGAGACATAAGAGACGTCAAGTTCAGAGGCTTGCATATTGGGCGGTGAGCAAAAGTTCACATTAACTCCGAATTTTTGCAAAGCCCATAGATTCGATCTTGCAACGCGGCTATGCAGCACATCTCCAACAATCGAGACCGTCAAGCCTTTGAGTTGTCCAAAATGCTTGCGCATCGTGTACATATCCAGCAGCGCTTGTGTCGGGTGCTCGTTATTGCCATCACCGGCATTGATAAGCGGCACCTTGATCTTCGTTGCCAGTTCTGCAAGAACGCCGATCGGCTTTAAGCGAATGATGCCAACGTCAATTCCCATTGATTCAAGTGTGCGTACAGTATCGTAGATTGACTCGCCCTTTTGTACACTTGAAACCGCAGCGGAGAAATTCAGCACTTCTGTACCTAGTCGTTTCTCTGCTACTTCGAATGAAAAGCGAGTACGCGTGCTGTTCTCGAAAAACATATTGGCTGCAAATCTGCCTTGCATCGTCGTGTGCACTTTGTTTGAATGATTCTCCCAATAAGCAGCACGATCTAGTATCGATTCAATCTCTTCTTGGCTTAAATCTTTTAATCCGAGCAAACTCCGTTGTTTAAGCTGTGTAATGGTCATCCGGCTTGCCCCCTCTGATTAATAATGGTCACTTGGTCGATTTGATCGATTTCGGTAAGAGCCACATCGATTTGCTCTTGCTTAGAGCTTGGGACGTTCTTGCCTACAAAATCTGGTCGAATCGGCAGTTCGCGATGTCCTCTGTCTACAAGAACGGCGAGTTGAATGCTTTGCGGCCTTCCGCAATCCATAAGCGCGTCCATTGCAGCGCGAATCGTGCGGCCCGTGTACAATACGTCATCGAACAAAATAATGCGCTTGTCTTGAACCGTAAAGGGTATGCCGTCGGTATCGCCAATTGCTGCTGCTATTTCCATGTCTGCAGATATGATTGCTTTGCGATCATCACGGTATTGAGTAATATCAAGCTCGCTCACAGGAACAGGCTTTCCTTCAATTTCACCGATGCGCTCTKCAATGCGCCGAGCAAGGTAGATCCCTCTTGTGCGAATGCCTACAATCACACAGTTGTCGATTCCCTTGTTCTTCTCCACAATTTCATGAGCAATTCGCGTTAATGCGCGGCGAATCGCCGTTTCATCCATGATGACTAAATGCTCTTCTTCCGTCATTTCCGCTGACTCCTTCCATAACCGTCCAAAACTGCCAGGTTGCGACAAAAAGCTCCTTGCGAATTTCGCAAGGAGCTTGTGATAAGGCTTAAAGAGATAGGTGCAAGCAAGCAGAGCTCTCGTCACAGAAAGCAGTGCATAAAGCTGTCCTATTCCTCTCTTCTATAGACCTGTTATTCACGCTACCTTGCCAGCCTCTCTGGACTGAGTTAAAGGTACTGATGTATATCATAGGAATTATCCCACGTTCGACAAAAGATGTCAAGTAAAAACGATTATTTCCGCTTCAACTTAGTGTGGACCAATCCTGATAAACTATGCAAGGATAGCGATTATTTGTTACAGGCTTAATTTACGAATTCTTTCAACTGCTTTTTGAGTATTCTCAAGGCTTCCGAATGCTGTAAGGCGGAAATAGCCTTGACCGCTTTGGCCGAAGCCTACACCTGGCGTTCCAACGATGTTTGCTTCTGTAAGAAGCTTATCGAAGAATGACCATGAATCCATGCCGTTCGGTGTTTTCAGCCAAATATAAGGAGCGTTTACTCCGCCAAATACCTCAAGACCGATGGACGCAAGGCCGTCACGGATAATTGCTGCATT
Organism: Paenibacillus sp. TAF43_2; assembly: GCF_052113545.1. Classification (NCBI taxonomy): domain Bacteria; kingdom Bacillati; phylum Bacillota; class Bacilli; order Caryophanales; family Paenibacillaceae; genus Paenibacillus; species Paenibacillus sp. TAF43_2. The sequence goes on along the minus strand of NZ_JBFRDK010000034.1, from coordinate 25,165 downwards.
TTTCATGTAATAGTCAACCAATGATTTGATTTGCGCTTTGCCCTCTTCTGAATAGATAGCAGCTGCTCCACGTTGTGTAACGTATGATACGCCGTTAAACTTTGTCGTATGGCGGCGATTCCACAAATCATTGATCAACACTTCATTGCCTGAAGCGTCAAGACCTTTCAGCTCACGCGGCACAACTGTGTAGGCACAGCGAACACCAGTAAAACCTGCTGTTTTGGAGAAGCTGCGGAATTCGATGGCTACTTCACGCGCGCCTTCGATTTCGTAAATGCTGTGCGGAACATCTTCTTCCTGAATAAATGCTTCGTATGCGGAGTCATAAAGAATGATGCAGTTGTTTGCTTTCGCATAGTCAACCCATACTTTAAGCTCTTCTTTCGTAAGCGTCATGCCAGTTGGATTGTTCGGATAGCACAAGTAAATAATGTCTACTTTACGATCAGGAAGGCTAGGCTTGAAATCATTTTCAGCTGTACACTCCAAATACGCAATGTTCTCATAGCGCTTTGTATCTTGATTGTATTTGCCTGAGCGGCCAGCCATGACGTTCGTATCGACGTAGACTGGATAAACCGGATCTTGTACTGCAACGATACTGTTCTCGCTGAAAATTTCTTGTATATTGCCGACATCGCATTTGGAACCATCACTTACAAACACTTCATTTGTTGCAATGTCAATGCCGCGTGCTTTATAGTCATTTTCGATAATTGCATTTATTAGAAAATCGTAGCCCTGCTCAGGTCCGTATCCACGGAATGAACCTGGAGCTGCAAGCTCGTCCACTGCACTGTGCATAGCATTCAGAACCGAATCCGGCAAACCCCGCGTAACATCACCAATTCCTAAGCTGATGATTTCAGCATTTGGATTTTCTTGAATGAATTTAGTACGGCGTTTTGCAATTTCAGAAAACAAGTAGCTGCCTTGCAGCTCCAAGTAATTTTGGTTAATGGAAGTCATTTCACGTCACCTATCCTTATATTCATTTACTTCAGTTGTTATTGATTAGAATAACGTACTTATGTGCTTGAAATAATGAATAATGTGGTGAAAAGTTTGCACTATTGCACTATTACCTTGAACGCAAGCTGCTTAATACATTTTCGAAGTCTGCCGGCAAAGGCATTTCGAACTCCAGCCGCTCGCCGCTGCGCGGATGTGTAAAGCCAAGCAGCGTAGCATGCAAAGCTTGTCCTTTTAAGGCTACAGTCTTGTTGCGGCCGTAAACCGGATCTCCCGCAAGCGGATGACCGATATATTTCATATGCACACGAATTTGATGGGTACGTCCCGTCTCTAGCTGAAGCTCTACAATCGTGTAATCGCCTAAGCGCTCCAATACGTGAAAATGTGTTACTGCATGTCTGCTATTGTGCTCGGTTACCGTAAACAGCTTCCTGTCATTCAGGTCACGTCCGATAGGCGCATCAATTGTACCTTGGTCATGCGGCAAATTGCCGTGCACAAGTGCGATATATTTCCGCGTTACCGTATGCTCCTTAAGCTGCTCAGCAAGCGAGATATGCGCCAGATCGTTTTTGGCAGCCATCAACAAACCTGTTGTGTCCTTATCTATGCGGTGAACAATGCCCGGACGGATCAAGCCGTTAATGCCGGACAAGTCCTTGCAGTGATACATCAGCGCATTAACAAGCGTGCCTGAAGAATGACCAGGTGCAGGATGAACGACCATTCCGCGCTTTTTATTAATAACAATCAAGTCTGAATCCTCATAGATAACTTCAAGCGGAATGTTCTCAGGGACAATGGCCGCCTCTTCAGGCTCTGGGATAATCAGAACGACACGATTGCCCTCTGCTACCTTCAGATTCGCTTTTGCCACTTTGTCATCGACCTGTACGGCCCCTGCTTTGATCCATTCCTGAACCTGGGTTCGGGATACGCCTTGATCGTCAATACTGTCTGTTACAAACTTATCTACTCGTTCGCCGGATTGCTCCGCCTCTACGATCCATTCCAACGGTTCTTCATTATACAGGTTGCTGCTCATGATTGTTTTGATCCTTGTCCTCTCCATTTTGCAAACGTTTCTTGTCATCTCTAGCCGATAACAAGGTGTCAATTAGAATTAATGCTACACCACAGACAATCGCTGAATCCGCTACGTTGAATATTGGGAAGCCATAGCTGCCGAAGTTAAACTGCAGAAAGTCGACAACCTCACCATAACGCGCGCGATCGAGAAAGTTGCCAATTGCGCCGCCAAGAACTAGTCCGAGTCCTACTAGCAGCCAAGGCTTAGCTGATTTTCTCGATGCCTGTATGTACCAAATGATACCCAAAACAATGATAACGGTAATAATGATAAAAAACAGTCTTTGCTCTTGCAAGATGCCAAATGCAGCACCGCGATTTCGATGCGAAGTGATGAGAAAAAAATTACCGATAATGCTAATTTGATCCCCGATCTCCAATTTTGTCTCAATTAATTTCTTTGTTACAAAATCAAGGACTAACACTAATACCGCTACCCAGTAATAATAAAAACGCATCGAATCACTCCTAATTTTTTGTAAAGCAGCGTTTCCATTCAAAAGCACTTCAGGCTAGATGTGAAAAGCCAGCGCATTTCTGAAAGTTTGCTAATCAATTGTAGCATACGGAGCTAAATAAGAGCCAGCACCCGCCTGCTGTTCTTCCATTGAAGACCATACTGAAAAACCGTATTTCAGCAAAAGCTAATACTGCAATTATGTTCCCTGCTAAGGAGGGTGCTCAAAATGACAAAGCCAAACACTGCTCATATTCAGCTGCTGCAAGCCAGATTATTGGACGAGCAGCGCGAAATTGAAAAACGTTTCTCAGAAAACGATCATTATGGCTTAGCGAATTCGTTGCGTGACAATACCGGAGAACTATCTACAATCGATAATCATCCAGGTGATGTCGCTACTGAGCTTTATGAACGCGAGAAAGATGTAGCCCTTCATGAACAAGAGGAATTGCATCTGAATCGCATTGAGGCTGCGCTAACCGCGATTGCTGATGGAACATACGGCATTTGCAAAACATGCAATGAACCTATCCCGCTTGAGCGTTTGGATGCCGTGCCTGATACGCTTTACTGCATTGAACATGCGCCAAGACAGCATTTATCCCTGCGCAGGCCAGTTGAAGAATTATTTCTCGATCCGCCATTTGGTCGAACCAGCATGGATGAGCATGATTCCTACAACGGTTTTGATGGCGAGGATGCTTGGCAAATTGTTGAGCAATGGGGCAACGCTGATTCACCTGCCACATCTGAGAATCGAGATGTGGCCGATTATGAGCATGTAGGCATTGAAGCTTTCGAGAATGACGGTTTCGTTGAATCCATTGAAAGCTTTCTTGCGACCGACATTACAGGGCGTCATGTGTCCGTCATCCGCAACCGAGAATATAAAAATTACTTGGAGTCGGATGAAGGCGATCATGGATTAGAAGCTGATCTTGAGGATCAACACTTATAATCAATAAACTTTTCCTTCGAGCTGGATTTGGACAATTCGGACAATATCTGCGATATAGTCGCCGATTATCGGTAAGTTTAACGCTCCTAATATACGCAGAACATAAAGAATGGTCGCAGCAAAAAAGGTAAAGCCAATTGCGATTCCTACACCTCTGGCAGTACCAGCCAGGAGATTTTTCCAAATCATTGTCCATGGTCGGTTTAACAGATCAATGTAGTCCGCTATTTGGGTATGTTCCATTTCGGTAGCAATAGTTTGCAGTCGTTTATCAAGCTTGCTTAACGAAGTTTGTAACTCGTTCAAATTTTTCGGCTGTTCCGGGTTATTTGTATTCATACGAGGCATCCCCTTTGTCAAACAATAAAACGAGGCCTGACCTGCCGGACATTGCAAGCATCGCGACCATTCAGTCGTTTGCTGCAGCTGTCGGAAGGCGACGGCCTCGTTTTTTTCGCTTGTTAATTTCCTTTATACTATAACCTTATCCGCGGATGAAAATCCCTATTTCTTTTTCGCCAAGCACAACTTTCTCCATCCCCGGCTCATCACCATAAGTAACGGTTTGAACAAGCACGTTGTCTTGAAGCACTTGTGCGAACGCATCCAGCGCCGCTTTGAGCTCAGCATCAACATCAAGTACTAAATCGATGCGCTTCTCAATTGGCAGATCGAGCTTTTTGCGTGTATCCTGAACGGCGCGAATCACTTCACGAACCCAGCCCTCTTGCTCAAGCTCAGCTGTAATATCCGTATTCAGCGCTACAGTAACACCGTTGCCAGATGCAGATGCGAAACCTGACTTCGCTTGCTTCTCAACCAACAGCTCATCAACAGTGATCGACAGCTGTTCGCCTTCTGCACTTGTGAAGTTGAAGCTTCCGCCATTTACGATGTTTCGAGTTTGTTCTGCTGATAGTCCTTTTAGCTGAACTTGAATAGGTCCAACGTTTTTACCGTATTTTTTACCGGCAATTTTAAGATTCAGCTTAAGGGTGAAGTCAACAAATCCACTGTCTGAATTTTGTACGGTAATAGCTTTTACATTTATTTCATCCTTCACGATATCCTCGTAGTCTGCTACGTTGAAATCACGATCAAGCGATACGATTAGCTCCGACAAAGGCTGGCGCGTTTTGATTCCCGTTTCGTTCCGAACGTTGCGAGCAAGCTCAACGATTTGTTTTGCACTTTCCATATCGCGCTCCAACGTCTCATCAATAAGCGTTTCATCCGCTTTCGGATAATCAGCCAAATGAACGCTGCCTGCTCCGCCAAGGTTTCCGAATACATCCTCTGCAAGCAAAGGTGCATAAGGAGCGATCAGACGCGAGAGGGTAAGCAATACGCTGCGCAAAGTTTGATAAGCGGCTAATTTATCATCTGTAAGCCCGCTTCCCCAGAAACGATCACGTGAACGGCGGATATACCAGTTGCTCAGCTCGTCAACGAAAACCTCAATCGATTTAGCTGGATTCAGGAAATCATTTACTTCAAGACCCTTGTTCACTGTATTAATCAAGCTGTTCAGACGTGAAATGATCCAGCGATCCAGCTTGTTGTCTGATTTGATCTCTTCATGCGCTGTGTAGTCAAAGCCATCGATTGAAGCATATAACGCAAAAAACGCATGTGTATTTACGATGGTATCAATGACTTTCGATTTCGCTTCGCCAACAATGCCGCGTGAGAAGCGTTTGCTGTTCCATGGCGCGCTGTCTGCAAGCAATGCCCAGCGGAATGCGTCCGTTCCATATTCGTTGATGATTTCCCAAGGGTCGATTACATTGCCCTTAGATTTGGACATCTTTTGACCGTTCTCATCCAAAATATGGCCAGTCGAGATAACCGCTTTATATGGCGCTTTGCCATTATACAGCGTAGAAACTGCAAGCAAGCTGTAGAACCAGCCGCGCGTTTGGTCAATACCCTCACAGATAATGTCTGCTGGATATTGCTCAGCGAATTGCTGCTCGTTCTCAAACGGATGATGATGCTGAGCGAACGGCATCGAACCGCTGTCGAACCATACATCGATAACTTCAGGTGTTCGCGTCATTTCAGCACCCTCAGCGAAAGGTGATTTCAGCTTAATATCATCCACATACGGTTTATGAAGCTCAATGTCTTCTGGCACATCGCAGGTAGCCATCGCACGCAGATCAGCAATACTGCTTGGTGAATACTCCTTGCCTGTTACATCGCAGACCCAAACATTAAGCGGCGTGCCCCAGTAACGGTTGCGGCTGATGTTCCAATCCACCAAATCCTCCAAAAACTTACCAAAGCGTCCTTCACGGATGTGGCCAGGATACCAATCAACGCTGTTGTTGTTGGCGATCAACTGATCCTTAACCGCTGTTGTTTTAATAAACCAGCTTTCCATCGCAYAGTAGATGAGCGGCGTTTTGCAGCGCCAGCAGAATGGATAGCTATGCTCGTAGCGCTCCTTCGAGTAAAGAAGACCGCGTTCACTAAGGTTTTTGACGATGTCAATATCAAGCTCAGCGTCTTTCACGAAACGTCCTGCAAAGTCAGTAACCTCTGACGTATAGCGACCAGCCAAATCAACAACACTCAGCATGCTGATTCCGTTGTCGCGTGAAACTCGGTAGTCATCCTCACCATGTGCTGGTGCGATATGAACGATACCCGTACCGCTAGTGTCGCTAACGAAATCGCCTGCAATAACGATGTGGCCTTTTTCTAGGGTAACGTATTGGAATGGCGGCTCGTAGCTAAGACCAATAAGTTCAGCGCCTTTCAATACGGATAGAACTTCGTAATCTTCTTTAAGAACGCTCTCCGCTAGATTTTGAGCAACGATATACACTTCACCGTTTTTGGAAGCACGGATATAATCAAGCTCTGGATTTACGGCTAACGCCACATTTGCAGGAAGCGTCCACGGCGTAGTTGTCCAAGCGAGAACGAATTCTCCCGATTCTACTAGCTTAAACTTCGCTGTTGCGCTTAGATCCTTAACATCTTCATAACCTTGAGCAACCTCGTGTGAGCTAAGCGTCGTTTGACAATCCGGGCAATAAGGACTTACGCGATGACCGCGGTACAGCAGACCTTTTCCGTGGATTGACGATAAAATATGCCATACACTCTCGATGTACTCGTTTTTAAGCGTGATATATGGATTGTCTAAATCCGTCCAATACGCGATGCCTTCTGTCAGCTCACGCCACTGCTTCTCGTATTCAAAAACGCTGTCTTTGCATTTTTTCACAAACTTCTCTACACCGTATTCTTCGATTTCCTGCTTGCCGGAGATGCCTAGCTGCTTCTCAACTCCAAGCTCAACCGGTAGACCATGCGTATCCCATCCTGCTTTACGGATAACACGGTATCCTGCCATTGTCTTGTAGCGGCAAATAAAATCTTTAATTACGCGGCCAAGTACATGACCGATATGGGGTGCTCCATTAGCGGTAGGCGGCCCTTCATAAAACACAAAATTCGGCTTGCCTTCCCGGTTTGCTATTGATTTTTTAAACGTTTCATCTGTTTTCCATTGCTCCAGCACTCGCAGCTCACGGGTGCGGGCACGTTCCTTAACGTCTACGCGTTGCATCGCTTCAGCCTCCTAATTTAAACAAAAATAAAGCCTCATCCCTATGAGAAGGGACGAGGCTTAGTCGCGTTACCACCCTTGTTCCGCACTGCTGCTGAAATCCAGCAACAAGTTAATGAGAGCAGACAGCTACGTTCAGCTGTGCTTCATGCGGCACCTTAGTCGCGAACATAATATTCGCGTTCCCTGTAACGGGGGACAGCCGTCAGCACTTACTGCTGCTTACGCAGGTTCAGCACCGCTTCTCAGAGAGGATATTCCGCAATAGCTCACACACCGGGCTTTCAGCTGCCGCCGGCTCTCTGAGGAGTGAACTCAAAACGTACTTGTTCTCATCAACGAAGTTTAGATCATCAATTATTTACTATTAGTTATAGCTTAACAACAGGCTAAATGTCAAATGGCATTTCGCCTGTTGTTAAAAAAACTAGCCGCGAGTCAATTCATGCTCGGTTTGTCTAACATGTGGCTCCAGCGTATCCCAACCATCTACGGAAAGCAGTTCAAGCTGAGCTTCTACAAGTGTACGGAAACGAGCACGATAAACGGAAGCTTGTTTTTTAAGCTCTTCCACCTCAAGAGAAACCTTTCGAGACTTGGCAAGTGAATCATTAATAATTCGATCAGCGTTTTTCTCTGATTCCTTAATGATCAACTGTGCTTCCTTCTTCGCATTGTTTCTTACTTCATCGGCTGCTTCTTGTGCAACTATAATCGTTTTGCTAAGCGTTTCTTCGATATTCGTAAAATGATTCAATCTCTCCTGCAAGCCTAATACTTGGTTTTGCATTTCTTTATTTTCACGAATGAGCGATTCATAGTCTTTGATGACCTGATCTAGAAATTCATTAACTTCATCCTCATCGTAGCCACGCAATCTCCGACCAAACTCTTTGTTATGTATGTCCAATGGCGATAACGGCATTGGGGCACCTCCTTATGGTATTTGGAACATTCGTAACCGAAAATACACGATTTGATGAGAATAATTCGACAACTACAGGAAAATTCCTGCAATCATTCAAATAAATTTGCCGATCTTTACTCGAATTCTGCCTTTTTTTGTCACGCCATCCACCTCTAGTACTTTAAATCGGCCAAGTCCTTTGAATGACACAACGTCACCTGCTCGAAGCTGCTCGGATGGGTCTTCTTCCGATTTCCAATTCACCCTGCATCTTCCTGCTCGAATCGGATCAACGATTTTGGATCTGCTTATGCGATAAACATCGCTCGCAATCCCGTCCAATCGCATAGAAGCAACTGACAAACTCATTTCCTCCAGCTTAACCAAAGCCGTCTGAAGCTCAGATAGTGGAAGTACGTCTGTCAGCACATTAATCCGATGAACCTGTCTTAGATGGATATTCAAGTAATCCGCAATTTCATCCATAACAATGATATGACAAAAATGATCATGCACATGTATGTCACCAATTCGGTCACGTTTTATACCAAGTCCAAGCAGTGCTCCTAAAAAATCACCATGATCTAATTCCATTTGGGCTTGTCCCGGTCCATTAACTACAAGAACAGATATGCCAGCATTTTCGTCATCCAAATTTCGATAATCTGGACCTATAATGGCTCGTCTACGCTCAGCTTGATCATAACCGCCGTCAAACCGGACATTAACATCAGGGTTGCGATTTGCCAAAATAGTCAATATTTGTGCTTGTCTTGGGTCTAAAAAATCGGTCCGCTTCAGCTCATGCTGCTGTGCGGACCGCTCTATCCATTCCTCCGCCCGATCTACGAAAGGTTTCTCATCGGGATGGAAATGATCGTATATTCCTTGTTTCATATAAACTCATTCCTTTAATCAAATAAAAAATCCGATTACTGCAATCAGGCCATACGCTACAAATTGCAAAGCGAACACGGCAAGGATTGGCGAAAGATCCAGCATGCCTCCGATTGGCGGAATAAACTTTCTGAAAATACCTAAGTATGGCTCAACCAGCTTACCTAGAAATACGCCGATAAAGCTTTCACGAGCGTTAGGCAACCAAGATAGCAGCACATAACCAATGATCATAAACGTGTAAATTTTTTGTACCAGCATCACAATACTATAAACTTCATCCATTAACTCAAGGTCACCTCATTTTGTTGTAGTCGTTCTCCTCCGCCAGCATTTCCGTTATAGCACCTTGAATTTCGACTGAATCCGGCGTACAAAGAAAAATATTGGGTCCTAGCTTAGAGATGCTTCCGCCTAAAGCGTACACGGTACCGCTTAGAAAATCAACAATTCGAACAGCAAGATCGTTGCGAACACGTTGAAGATTCACGATTACTGCACGGCGTGAACGTAGATGATCAGCAATTTCTTGCGCTTCATCATAAGACCTTGGCTCGCTAAGCACTACCCGGACATTCTTCTGTGAATGAATGCTGACGACATTATTGCTCTTCGTGTTTTTACGTGCCTCGAAGGGAGAAGTTTCAGCTTCTTGTTCTTCCTGCTGTACAACACGTTCTCTCTCTACAACTTCTTCTTCATCTTGCAAGCCAAGAAAACTCATAAAGCGGTTCATGACGCTCATCCCTATTCCTCCTCTTTCCCTACTAATATCGTACCAAGGCGAATCCATGTCGCTCCTTCTTCGATGGCAACCTCATAATCATTCGACATGCCCATTGATAACTGGGTGATGGTGTTTGGATGTTCCGAGCGCCGCTCTAATTCATCCCTCAGCTCTCGCAATGCTCTAAAGACGGGTCTCGTTTGCTCTGGTTCGGCTTCATAAGGAGCCATCGTCATCAAACCAATTGGCTTGATCGAATTAAACTTAGCAAGCTGCTCCACAAAGGGAAAGAGCTTGTTTGGATTAATGCCTTGCTTGGAATCTTCCCCAGATACATTTACTTGAATAAAGCAAGGAACGATAATCCCTAGCTGGGAAGCACGCTTATTTATGGCTTCAGCAAGCGATAGCCTGTCCAACGAATGCATGTATGTAAACTTCCCAATGACGTCCTTCACCTTATTCGTTTGCAATGAACCGATAAAATGCCAGATAGGCTGATCCTCTGCTGCTAGATCGTCACTGCCGCTTATCGCTTCCCACTTCGCCTGCGCGTCCTGCCAACGATTTTCACCCAAATGAAGCAAGCCTTGCCCTAGGGCAGCCTTCGTAGTATCTAAAGAAACATATTTCGTAACAGCAATAATTTGAACTTCATCTCTGCTGCGCCCGGCACGCTCGCAGGCTTTCTTAATTCGCTCTTCCACAAGCTCAATTCTATTCTCTAATGTGAATGACATGTTTCACCTCTCCCGAATGCCGATCCAACTGGCCATTCGGCCGGTTAAGCCACCTTCTTTGCGATGAGAAAAAAATAAATCCCGTCTGCATCCAGTGCACCACTCTGTTAATTCGATACGTATCGGCAAAATTCCTGCTTTTATCATAATCTGTCGGTTTATTTCTTTCAAGTCTAAGTTCGCTTTGCCATCCTCGGTTTGCTTAAGCATTGATTCCGCTTCTTCTGGCGTCAAGCTCAGATCAGTCAAAAGCGCCTGTACTTGCTCTATGACTGGACCATCCACCTCATAGCAGCAGCCTCCTATAGAAGGCCCTATCGCTGCCACAAGCGCTTTAGGGTCGGTTCCATATGCTTGCTCCATTGCTCGTACCGTTTCAATAGCGATCTGCTGGACGGTTCCCTTCCAACCGGCATGGGCAAGCGCCACCGCATCATGCTCTGGATCATAGAAATACAATGGGACACAATCTGCGTAAAAAGAAGTCAGCAGCACCCCAGGGACGTTAGTCATGATAGCATCACAATCCCTGAGCACATCGTCCAGACTATTTCTACCCTTGCCTTTATCTGCTTCAGTCACTTGCCATATCCGGTTCCCATGCACCTGTTCAGCACAAGTCCATGCTTCAAAAGGCCAGCCGATAGCATCCGTCAGCAATCGCCTGTTCGATATAACCGCGGCATCTTTATCCTTGACGTGCAAGCCCATGTTTAACGATGAAAAGTGGCCTTCGCTAACCCCGCCTTGACGTCCTGTAAACCCCGCGTTCAAACGATCATAATGTGATTCCCATTCAGACAATAAAAAAAGCGAAGGTCCCTTCGCTGATTGATTATGTTTAAAAGATTCCATTTGTTCACCTCTTAAAGGTTTGCAGAGCAAACCTACTTCGTAAGCATAAGCTTTGGTTTGCAGAGCAAATCTGCTTTGCTGGTATAGTCACAGTTTAGCGTTTTATGAGCGAGCGTGCAAATCTTCTTCCTCGGAACGAAGCTGTTTCGTGTCATCCATTCGAACGAGCACAACATCTGCCCCAATTTTCACAATATTGCGCCATGGAATAACGACTTCCGTGCCGCCACCGCCAAACATCCCCAAAAACTTAGTATACTGCGGCACCACAATAGAATCGATTCGACCTTGCCGCAGATCAAGCTCCAAATCCGTTATTTGACCTAGCTTTTTTCCGTCCACAATATTAATAACGTCCTTTGTTTGAAAATCAGATATTTTCATTTCCGCTCACCACTTTTCAAGTAGAGTGATCACCCGTTTGTCTCTCCTATAACTATATGTGGAAATCGCCCAAAATGTCCTTCTTATCATGAAAAGGAGCCTCTTATTTCAAAATTTGATTTTTATGTACGATAGCGTACAATAAAAGAATATCAGAGGATCGAATAAGGAGCATATCATGCCAAAAATCGTCGCAACGGAACTCGATTGGATCAAGCTTGGATTGCAAAAATTTGCTGAAGGGGGTGTCGAAGCTCTCGTTATCGAACATCTCGCTAAGCAGTTAAACAGCAGTAAAACCAGCTTTTATTGGTATTTTAAAAATCGTATTTTGTATATTGATCGTATTATTCATTACTGGCATGAACAAACAACCACATCAATCATCGCTCATATTCAGCAGCATGATTCATTAGAACCGAAGCAAAAGGTACACCAGCTGCTCAGCGTCATGTTCAGCACGATAGCAGGAAAAGATTTTATTTATCATTTCCGAAAATTAGGAACGACATCGCCTGCGTATGCTGAGCTGCTTCAGCAAATTGAGCAGCAGCGCTTGGATTATATGAGCGGCTTGCTCATAGCGTGTGAATTATTAGAACATGAGGCAAAGAATACATCTGAACTCTTATACAGTTATTACTTGGGATGGTACGAACGAAATAAACATCGTACTCTCAATCCGGAAGAAACCCAGAAGCAGATTGACCTGCTCATGCCGTTTATTGAAAAAAAACATACATGACACGGAGGGATATGTGATGCAATCGTTATTAGCAGCGCTCATTAGTACGGTGTTGTTCGTCATCGGCGCGATACATATATATTGGGTGTTAGGCGGTCGGCATGGAATCTCCATTGCTGTCCCGACAAAGAATTACACATCTCAGCCTCTTTTTAAACCTCGTCCTGTCGGAACGGCAGCTGTTGCAATACTTTTCTTTGCGGGCGCCGCATTCATTCTTATGTTTGCTGATATTATCCCTGTCATCGGATCAACATCGCTGCCCTCCATTGCAGGCTGGGCACTTGCTATTGTTTTTTTGGCTAGAGCAGTTGGTGAATTTCGTGCTGTCGGGTTATTCAAAACGATTCGAAACACACATTTTGCACGGATGGATACGTATGTTTACTCTCCGCTTTGTCTGATCATCAGTGTCTTATCTTTTTGGTTGATGATTATTGGTTAGTCCTCTTCAATAAATCACATAAACATAAAAAACGGTGCCTCTCGGCACCGTTTTTTATGTTTTTACATGCTTTTGCATTTGCTGAATAGCCGACTTTTCCAAACGAGATACCTGTGCCTGTGAGATGCCGATTTCATCGGCTACCTCCATTTGCGTCTTGCCTTCGAAAAAGCGCATCGACAAAATCATTTTTTCACGGTCGTTCAGCTTATGCATAGCTTCCCGAAGCGCGATTTCCTCGATCCACGATACGTCTTTGTTTCGTTCGTCACTAATTTGGTCCATAACATAAATAGGATCGCCGCCGTCATGGTAGATCGGTTCAAACAATGAAACAGGATCTTGAATGGCGTCCAGAGCGAATACGACATCTTCCTTCGGAACGTTTAATGCTTCCGATATTTCAAAAATCGTCGGTTCGCGTGAATTTTTGTTCGTCAAGCTATCCCTAACTTGAAGCGCCTTGTAGGCAATGTCTCTCAAGCTGCGTGATACGCGTATAGGGTTGTTGTCACGCAAGTAACGGCGTATTTCCCCGATAATCATCGGTACGGCATAGGTGGAAAATTTGACATTTTGGCTAAGGTCGAAATTATCTATCGCCTTCATAAGTCCAATGCATCCGACCTGGAATAAGTCGTCTACAAACTCTCCCCTATTGTTAAACCGTTGTATAACGCTAAGCACTAGCCGCAGATTACCGTTTACTAATTTCTCTCTTGCTGCCCACTCATTACGGGTTTGCAATGCCGTAAACAATTCTCTCATTTCGACATTATTAAGGACAGGCAGTTTCGCGGTATCCACTCCACAGATCTCGACTTTATTTCGGGTCAACGTGATTACCTCCCAAGGAGAAACATTAATGTACATTATCTCCTCAGGAGTCCTTTTTATTCCTCTTGCGACATCGTTCGACAACTGCAAGCAGGATGCGGGATCTAAACCATTTTGTTAAATTCTTTGCGAAGCCTTTTAATAATTCGCTTCTCAAGGCGTGAAATATAGGACTGTGAAATGCCAAGAAGATCAGCAACATCCTTTTGTGTTTTTTCCTCGCCGTCGGCAAGACCGAAGCGAAGCTCCATAATAATTCGTTCACGCTCTGACAATTTATCAAGCGCTTTGTGAAGCAGCTTACGATCTACCTGCTCTTCAATGTTACGGTAAATCGTGTCATTCTCCGTTCCGAGCACATCCGATAGAAGAAGTTCATTGCCGTCCCAGTCGATGTTAAGCGGTTCATCAAAGGACACTTCGGTGCGCGTCTTACTATTGCGGCGCAGGTACATCAATATTTCATTTTCAATACAACGCGAGGCGTAGGTGGCCAGCTTAATCTTTTTCTCAGGATCAAACGTGTTAACCGCCTTAATTAGACCGATCGCGCCGATTGATACGAGATCTTCAATATGAATGCCGGTATTCTCAAACTTACGAGCGATGTATACGACTAGCCTTAAATTACGTTCGATTAGCATTGCGCGAATAGCCGTATCGCCGGTAGGCAGTTTTTCCAGCAAATATTCTTCCTCTTCACGTGTTAGGGGAGGCGGTAATGCCTCACTGCCACCAATATAATAAATTTCTTCACTTTTTAATCCGAATAAAAACATGACACGATAATAATATAACTGAAGGATCAGTTTGTACTTGACGAGCATTTGGCCCATCCCTCCTCGTTTGTATGAGCATACGTTCGTTACTGTTGTACCATAGACGGATGGATAATGGCTCGATATGCCCCATCAGACGTTAACTTACCGCCGTCAAGCCCGATAAGCACCTTCCGCGTTTCAAAAACTTGTCCTTCCCTAGTAATTTCAACCGCATCCGGCTTTATCGCTAGCATGAACTGTGACCCTCGATTGACACCTCTGAATGGTACAAGACGAAGTCGATCTTGCCAAACAAAGGTGTGCTCATCCATTCCCGCTACAAGACGATCCACTTGTGCATCTCGTATGCTATTCAACCACGATTCAGGTAAATCATCTTGCCACAAGGATGCCTCCATTACCATGACCGGTGTCCGTGTAAGTGGATCATAAAGCTGATTGCCGGTGTCGATCAGGCCTATGCAGGTTTGTATACGTTCTCCAATCATAATTTTCACTTCTGCCAAATGAGTTTGCACCAGCTCCCTTTCTCTTTTTTGCGTCAATACGGCACGGTATATATACAATCCGATACATAACGCAGCAATCAAATAAAACAATCCCATCTTAAGCTCCACACGCATGTTTCCGTTTACGAACATCATCGTTTTCCAAACCTCACGGGACCCTTGCATGAACAAATAATAAAGTCCAAGCACAGCTCCAGCAGCCACAAAGTTAACCGCATAAAACGCTGCAACATTCCTCATATAGTGCTGAATCGAGGCAAAGCCAAAAGCAATCCATAAAATCAATAACGACGTAGCAACCTTAACTGCAAATGTGAATAAAAAAGATAATTGTGGAAAAAGCATTAAAACGACATAACAAGCTCCGACAGCAGAAGCCAATAATACTCGCCAAGGCTTCGGTTTAAGATGACGTGCCCAAGCAGTAGTTAATAGAATAGCACCGTCAACGAGCAGCTCTCGCAAAAACATAACATCAACATAAACAGCCACTTCGGTCACCTTCCTGCAACTGGCGGTAAACGGCCTGCAGCCGGCACCCGGGAGAACGATTGACACTAGTATATTAAAATCCTATTTCAAAGTCTGTCTATTCATGACGGCATGACGTATCTTTTTTTGTCGAGTAGGGGTATAAAAAACGGCAAGTCTTTTACGTTTAATTTTGCAGAGGCTTGTATCTTTAGCTCGTCCTATTTTGCTAACAGTTCATTAAACTAGGGAAGCTCCTGTGAGGGATCACTCCTATGTCAGGCTGAATCTACTTTTTTGTTTCTTTTTGAGGTTCCCGCCATCACTTGTCATTGCTAAAATAATTTTCGACTAATTAATCTGGCCGTTTTTTTAAAAAATACAAAAAAATTTGGAATGGATACTTGTTCAACTTTGGCAATTAGATTATCATTCTAAATAGATAGAAGCAGTGAAGCACACCGCTTACTCGGGAGATCTCTCTCCCGCAGTATGCGGTTTTTTTTATTTTCCGGAGGAGGATGATAAATTTGTCGTTTCAATCGGTATATGAATGTTGGCTGGAACTTCATCTAAAAAAGAGTAGTGGAGAAAATAGACGGAGGCTGGAGCAAGGACATGGACACGCTGAAAAATTATTTTTAGAAAAGGTATGGTATCCTGCCTTCCATCAACTTGAGGGACTTATTCCAGAGTTTGAGATTGCTGATTTTCGAGACGGCACTCGTTTTTTAGACTTTGCATATTTAAAATCAGGCTTGCGGCTAGCGATCGAAATTGATGGATTTCGCACTCATTCCTCAGAAATCACTCGCTGGCAGTTTTCAGATTCATTAATGCGTCAAAACCACCTAGTGCTCGACGGTTGGAAAATATTGCGTTTTTCCTATGATGACCTAAAAGAAAAACCGCGAATGTGTAAGCAGCTTCTCCAACAATTTATGGGTAGGAGCTTAATTGGCAATAAACAAGATACAAGCGCTGATGCATTCTTGCAGTTGGAAGTATTACGTTATGCTTCTCAACTACAGCATCCTATCCGGCCCACTGACGTAATCGATCTTCTAAAAATCAAAAAACGCGAAGCTCAAAAACTGCTTCACCGTATGGTTCTCAATCAAGCCTTGTTGCCCGCAGGAAATGGCACCCAGAGAATTCGATGCTACAAAGTAAACCAAGAGCAGCTGCATACTCTTTTATTTACCTCACTTTAACAGGTACATTAGAGGGTTGTTAGCATTTACGATATGCAGCTTCTCACCCTTGCTCATTCACCAAGCATTGGCTGTAAGAACGTATAGGTGCTTATTCGCAGCAAACTAAGGCTTCTTTCATGCTGTAAGAACCTATGTGTTCTTACAGCGGCTTATTTACCTTGCTCATTCGCAAATAGTAGGCTATAGGAACATATAGGCGCTTATTGGCAGCAAACTAAGGCTTCTTTCATGCTGTAAGAACCTATGTGTTCTTACAGCGGCTTATCTACCTTGCTCATTCGCAAATAGTAGGCTGTAAGAACGTATAGGCGCTTATTGGCAGCTAGCCATGGTTTCTTTCATGCTGTAAGAACCTATACGTGCTTACAGCGGCTTATCTACCTTGCTCATTCGCTAATAGTAAACTATAAGAACGTATAGGTGCTTATTCGCAGCAAACTAAGGCTTCTTTCATGCTGTAAGAACCTATGTGTTCTTACAGCGGCTTCTCTAGCTTGCTCATTCGCCAAGCATTGGTTGTAAGAACATATAGGTGCTTATTGGCAGCTAACCATGGTTACTTTCATGCTGTAAGTGCATATGCGTGCTAACAGCTGCTTCTCCCCTTTTCTCAATCAACTTACAATCAAAAAAATAAAAAAAGCCTCACCATAATGGCGAGGCTTAGTACAAAAAGTTTTAGCGATCGTTGCGAGGGCGATTGCGCAAAAATGCTGGAATTTCAAGCTGGTCGCTTGAAGTGTTGTTAGCTCCGAAAGGCTTAACTGCATTGGAGCTGCCCTGTTGCCTTGTATCAACCGCTTCTGGCTGCTGTTGTGGAACACGACGCGCAGCTGGTGACTTGTGCTCGAAGCCCGTTGCTATAACGGTTACTTTAATTTCGTCCTTCAGATCTTCATCGATGATCGCACCAAAGATCATGTTCACATCTGGATCAGATGCTGAAATGACAATTTCAGCTGCCTCATTCACTTCATAGAGTGAAAGATTGCTGCCGCCAGTAATGTTCATAATAACGCCGCGAGCGCCGTCAATTGACGTTTCAAGCAGCGGGCTCATAATCGCTTTTCTCGCTGCTTCAGCAGCACGGTTCTCGCCCGTAGCAATACCGATACCCATCAATGCGGAGCCGCGTTCTGTCATAATCGTTTTTACGTCTGCAAAGTCAAGGTTGATTAGGCCTGGTACTTGAATAAGGTCTGAGATGCCTTGAACGGCTTGACGGAGCACGTTATCCGCTTCACGGAAAGCTTCCAGCATTGGTGTCTTTTTGTCTACAATCTCAAGCAAACGGTCATTAGGAATGACGATAAGCGTATCTACTTTTTCTTTAAGTGCTTCAATCCCAAGCTCAGCTTGTCCAGCACGCTTGCGTCCTTCAAAGGTAAAAGGCCGAGTAACAACCCCTACAGTGAGTGCGCCGCATTCGCGAGCGATTTCGGCAATAACCGGAGCTGCTCCCGTTCCCGTACCGCCGCCCATTCCTGCTGTCACGAATACCATGTCCGAGCCTTTAAGCTGGTTCATAATAATTTCGCGAGATTCCTCTGCAGCCTTGCTGCCTACATCAGGATTGGCACCCGCACCAAGTCCACGCGTCAGCTTATCGCCGATTTGCAGCTTATGCTCGGATTTAGCCAAATGCAGCGCCTGAGCGTCGGTGTTTACCGTAATAAACTCCACGCCTTTAACACCATTTTCTATCATTCGGTTAACGGCATTGCTACCGCCACCGCCAACACCTATTACTTTTATTTGAGCAAGCTGCTCAAGCTCAAAGTCGAATTCCAACATCTTTCATTTTCCCCCAGTCAAGCGTAAACTGCTGATAACATCTATGAGACGGCACAGCAACGTTTCGCAGTAAAATATAAGTATCGTATATAAGGTGAAACTTATATTATCTTAAATCCTCAAATAAATTCATTAAACATACTTTTAATCCGCTCGAACATACCGGGTTTAGTAGAAGGTGTTGGACTTGCTTTGCGGCTTGCCGTTTTCTTCACTGCTCCAGTTCCGCGAGCTCCCATATATTTTGACACATATTGAATCATGCCAACGCCGCTGCTATACGCCGGGTCTCTTACACCAATATAATCAGGGAGTGCAATTCGGACGGAAGACTCAAGCTCTGCCTGGGCCAAAGCGAGTGTTCCTGGCATCGATACAGTGCCACCGGTCAACACATAACCGTTAACCTTGTCTCCATAACCAAGTCGACGTACCTCTTGTCGAACTAAATGGAAAATCTCTTGCATGCGAGGCTCAATAATACTAGCAAGATCAACCTGTGAAAACTCTTTTTCCACATTGCTGCCCATTCGTGCTACTTTAAACTTCACATCTTCAGCTGCATCCAATACATTAGAACAGCCATATTTAAGTTTGATTTTCTCAGCTTGCTCACTTTGCGTGCGCAAACCATAAGCTATATCATTTGTTACATATTCGCCACCAATTGGAAGCGTTGACGTAGCAGCTAGGCCGCCTTGATCATAAATGGCAATCGTACATGATCCTGCTCCTATGTCTGTAAGAACAGTCCCTATCGATTTCTCATCTTTGGTGAGCGAAACCACGCCTGAAGCGAGTGATAACAAAATGACACCAGAAATACGAAGGCCTGCTTTCTCTACACAACGCATAAGGTTATGTATAGCAGTCTTCGTCCCCGTGACGATCGTCGCCTCAACCTCAAGGCGAACGCCAATCATACCGCGCGGATCGGAAATACCTTCCAAGCCGTCTACTAGATACTGCTTTGGAACCAAGTTAATGATTTCACGCTCTGGAGGGAGCGCCACTACTTTAGCAGCTTGTAATACTCGTTCAATATCTTCTTCACCAATTTCACGGTCCTCATTGGATACTGCAACGACGCCTCTATTGGTTTGCAAAGCAATATGATTGCCTTGAATACCAACATATACGTCTGATATTTGAATGCCTACCATGCGCTCCGCATGCTCTACGGCATTACGGATCGATTGCACAGTCTGGTCAATATCTACTATTGCTCCTTTGCGAATACCCTCTGAGTCGGCAGATCCAACTCCAATAATATTAATGGCTCCATTATTCACTTCACCAATAATAGCACGAACTTTGGATGTACCGATGTCCAAACTGACGATGATGTCGTTGCTGCTCATCTTGCGGCACCTCCGTTTCAAATAATTAATTATTTTACCACATGTTAAGGTCTTCCTACATATTCAACGCTTTTATTATTTTCCCTCTTTTTTCAACAAATTTTTCGATGTTTCTCGCTTTGTGTCGAGCACCGCCCCTTGCGATTCTCTATATTTCCTATGTTTATCCAGCTTAATCGAGTATTAATGCATAAATAAAATTCTACCATTCTTTCAGACTATTGAGTAGTATAATTTTACTCAGAATCTATATTTTCTGGACTTTCACTTACRAAAGGCACATATGTATCCGCCAGAAGCATCGTGATCTTACCTGGCTCTTGGGTCTCGATTACTGCATTCAACGCTTCAATCTTCTCTGGAAGAACCGACACCGCTGTTACCACTTCAAATTTTGTGCGAGTGTACATCAGAATCCGATCGGGATAAGCGGTTGACGGAAATGGTAAAATCTCAGACAGGTCGGAGAGCTGCTTCGTCGATATTTTTGCAAGCTGCTTCGTGAGCTGTGCTTTTACGGGATCTCCATCTGTCCAGCCTGACAATACAGGCTTGTCCACAAGCTGCATTTCATCGCTGTCAGCCTCAACTGTCGTTCCATTTGTCAATAACGCTGTCATTTCCCCTTGCTTGKATAGCTCGAATGCAACAACTGGAAACTCCTCTACATGAATCTTCACCACACCTGGAAATACCTTCGTAACCTTGGCCCCTTTAATTTGTGGCAATGTGACAATTCTATCTTCTATAGTAGAAGACGAAGTTCGAAAAAAAGCATCGCCAACCAGAATAGCAGCTGCCTTGCCTATTTCTTCTCTCGTTACGAATCTAGTTCCTTCAATTTGGATTTCTGATATTTTGCTAATAGAGGAATTAAAAAATAATACAGCCAAAAGCGCCACAAACAATAATATAAGTATGGTCAACAGCTTCCGACTGCCCATTCTTTTTTTCGGTGGTTCCTTAAGTACTGGCATCTGTGCACTCATAACTTGTCCCTTCTTTCCCCAAAAAACATCCGGTTAACCTCTCCGCGTCAGCCTTCGCTTAGCATCAAAAGGGTACCGGCTGTTTCTATCTTGCAGCTCATGCGCATAGTATTAGTTATTAGGCACTGGCGAATAACGCGAAATCCGCGCACCCAGCCTAGACAGCATCGTTTCGATTTTTTCGTAGCCTCGATCAATGTGATGAATTTGCTCAACGACCGTCCTTCCTTGCGCTGCTAAACCAGCTATGACAAGGGCGGCACCCGCTCTCAAATCCGTTGCTTCCACCGTCGCTCCATAAAGCCTTGGCACGCCGCGAATGAATGCCGCATTCATGTCTACGCGAATGTCTGCACCCATACGTGACAGTTCATCCACATGCTTTAATCTGCCTTCAAAAATCGTTTCTTTCAATATGCTCACACCATCTGCAAGCGTAAGCAGCACCATAACCTGAGACTGCAAATCGGTAGGAAAAGCCGGGTATGGAGAGGTTACGATTCTTTCAACCGCTCTAGGCCTTGTTGCACTGCCAACTTTAATTATATCATCGTCGACAACAATTTGAACACCTGCCCGGCGCAGAACATGAATCAAGGAAGATAAATGGGCTGGCTGCGTATTTTGGAGCGTGACTTGACCGCGTGTTGCAGCGGCGGCTACCATGATGGTCCCTGCTACAATACGATCCGGAATCACTTTATAACGACAAGGTGTTAGCGACTGTACCCCATCTATCGTTATCGTGTCGGTTCCGGCCCCCATTATTTTAGCGCCCATTGCATTTAAAAAGCCTTGCAAGTCTTGAATTTCCGGTTCCCTTGCAGCATTGCTTATTGTGGTTCGGCCTTCTGCCAAAGCAGCGGCCATCATAATATTTTCTGTTGCACCGACACTTGGAAAGCTTAAGTGAATATCCGCTCCCCTTAGTTTCTCGGCACGGCATATGATCCGGTTACCCAATTCTTCTATTTCTGCACCCAGAGCCTGAAGACCTTCTAAATGAAGATCAATTTTCCGCTCACCGATTGCACATCCACCTGGTTGATAAACCTGAGTTTCCCCAAATCTAGCAAGCAAAGGCCCCATTAAAAAAATAGAAGATCGCATCTGTCTCATTAACGATTCCGGCACGTGGGATGTATGTGCAGTCTCAGTGTCCAGCACCACAGTTCCTCCCGTATGCTCGGCGCGGCATCCTAATTCGCGCAAAATGTTCAGCATGACATCGATATCTAGCAAATCAGGCACATGATCTATCGTTGTTGTGCCTTCGGCCAATAGACTGGCAGCCAGAATCGGCAAAGCGGCATTTTTCGCTCCTTGGATAACTATGGTTCCTGAGAGAGGTTTCCCACCTTCAATCACCAATTTGTCCAATGTATCACCTCCGAATTACCGCTCACCCACCACCAATACTTCCGGCACCAACAGGATGCCATAGCGGTCCTGAACAGTGCTTTTTATATGAGTCATGAGGGCGAGAACGTCTTCAGCTGTTGCTTGACCGGTATTCACAATAAAATTGGCGTGCTGCTTCGATACTTGCGCTCCTCCGAGGCTTTCACCCTTTAATCCAGCCTCTTGAATGAGTCTAGCGGCATAATCATTAGGCGGATTGCGAAATACGCTGCCTGCACAGGCAAGCTGCAAAGGCTGCGTTCTCAATCTTCTCTCTTTGTAGGAGGCCATCCTAGCGAGTACTTCCTGCCTATCCCCTTCTGCCAGCTCAAAGGCGGCTTCAATGACAATGCCTTTTTGCTCGTGAAGTATGGAATGGCGGTAAGCGAAGTTCATAGCCTCACGATCGTAGCGAACCAATTCTCCTGTTTCCAGTACAATATCAGCTGACTTAAAAATACGTGACACATCTGATCCATGCGCGCCAGCATTCATATAAACGGCTCCGCCTACCGTACCTGGGATTCCCCCCGCGAATTCAAGTCCGGTCAGACCTTGTTTCCCAGCCATGACTGATAGCTTAATTAAAGAATATGAAGCACCGGCTATTGCTGTCGATCCTTCAAAACGCAAGTAATCGAGCCCTCTGTGCGGTTTTATTACAACGCCGCGAATCCCTTTATCACTTACCAGCATGTTCGAGCCTCTGCCTAAATTAGTCCAGGGTATTTGATGTTTTTGCACCAAACGTACCGCCGATACCAATTCATCTTTGCTGCTAGGGAGGATTAAGATATCAGCGAGACCGCCGATTTTCCAGGTTGTATAGTTCGATAGCGGTTCGTTGTACAAAACTTCGCCAAGATTAGCTTGTTCCAATTCCGCTTTAAAAGCTTCCATTCGTTGAACCTCCCTAAGGTTTTGCGTAGCAAAACCTACTTCGTAAGCAAATGCTTAGGTTTTGCGCAGCAAAACCTACTTCGTAAGCAATCGCTTCGGTTTTGCGCAGCAAAACCTACTCCGCAAGCACATGCCTGGCTGTGTAAGAAGAAAAAGAAATTCCCCTTCAGCAGCCTGAATCGCTGCTGCCGGTTTTTCTGTTGTAATCACCGCTCCTTTCGGGTGACGGTCACGAATATAGTGTATCTTATGCCCATATAGGCTCTTGTGTGACAATGGCCTATATCGAGCCAACTGGCTCACTGATTGGTATGTGCAGCAGAGCAGTACTCAAAGCTGGTTGCCGCTTTAGCGAATTGACTGTTTCTTTCAAAAAAAAGTGTATTCAATATCTCATCATATTAAAGGTGCAAATTTTCCTGTAAACAACAATATCCGGCTTGGATAGTTGCAGCTGCTGTTAATGCAACCTGCAGCTATCCAAGCCGGACGTTTATTGTTTTTTTCTACTAAGCATCTGCTGGTTATTGCCCTAGGCATGAAGCCTCACCTCGAATAACGAGATATGTTCAACAAAATCCCCAGTGCAGTTAAGAGAAGCGTTAGGGATGAACCCCCATAGCTAACAAGCGGAAGCGTAATTCCCGTAACGGGCATCATGCCAATGACGACACCAATATTAATCAATACTTGTACACCGATAATGCCTGTGATGCCAACTGCCAGCAAGCTCCCGAATGTATCCGTAGCTGCAATAGCAGCGCGTATCCCCCGCCAGATAACAACTAGAAATAATAGTATAAGAGTAACTCCGCCGATGAAGCCAAGCTCTTCCGCTAAAATCGAGAATATAAAATCGGTTTGAGGCTCTGGCAAATAACTGAACTTCTGTCGGCTCATACCTAGACCGAGCCCAACGAGTCCACCTGGTCCGATCGCATATAAGGATTGAATAATTTGATAGCCGCCTCCGAGCGGGTCTGCCCATGGATCAAGAAAATTCGTTATTCGCTTTAATCGATATGGCGCAGCGATGATAAGGCCAACAAAACCTGCGACACCGATGAGCGCCAAGCCGCCTAAATGAGATAATCTAGCGCCAGCTGTAAAAATCAGAATTAAAGAAGCGCCAACCATCACCGCTCCTGTACCTAGATCAGGCTGCAGCATTATAAGTCCGAAGGCTAGTCCAACAAGCCCTAGCGGCGGCATAAGCCCTTTTGTGAACTGCGTAATCGTTTGCTGCTTCTCAGAGAGCCATTTTGCTAAAAATAATATCATCGCCAGCTTCATAAATTCAGAAGGCTGAATACCGAAGGAGCTAATGCCAAGCCAGCTGCGTGCGCCGCCGCGAACGACGCCGACACCAGGGATCAGCACGAGCAGAAGAAGGCCGAAGCAAACCAATAAAGCCATTGGCGCCCACTTTTTCCAAACCGTATAATGCGTATTCATCGTAAACAACAACGCGCCTATACCGAGTCCAGCAAATAGCACCTGACGCTTTACATAGTAAAAACGATCACCGAATTCATGAAAAGCAAGCACTGCGCTAGCGCTGTACACCATAATCAACCCGATAGCGAGAATGAGCCCAATTGCAGTCAGCATCCAAATATCCGGGGCAGAACGCGCTTTGGCCATAGCGAACACACCTCTTAGCATGGGAAAGTAGGGACATGCCCCCTACTTACAAGGTATGCGCCGAATCTTTAAAAATGCGCCCTCTTTGCTCATACGATGTAAACATATCCCAGCTTGCGCATGCAGGCGACAACAAAACGATATCACCAGGCTCTGCGATAGCTGCAGCTTGTTTCACCGCTTGCTGAAGGACGGACTCGGCGTCCTCACTAGGTTCGACGATTTCCACCTTAGCTAAACCTGCCAGCTCTGCTACACGGGAGAGCTTTTCTCTCGTTTCGCCTAAAGCAACAAGCCCCTTTAAGCGGTCGCGGAATAAAGGTACAAGCTCCATATAGTCAGAGCCGCGGTCAAGTCCTCCAGCCACTAGAACGATCGGTGCGGATAACGAGCGAACGGACATCATCGTTGCAACCGGGTTTGTCGCTTTCGAATCATTATAATATTTGACACCCTTCACGTCACGGACGAACTCCAGGCGGTGCTCCACGC
>NZ_JBFRDK010000033.1:0-61388 GCF_052113545.1 Paenibacillus sp. TAF43_2 | reverse complement strand
CCCTTCTCCAGCAGCCCATTTACGATATTCGTTGCCTGCGGAAAGGTCGTTGCCGTAATATATTTGATTTTGCTGAAGGCTTCCGTATAGTTGCCCCCCATAATTTTTAAATACAAAGGGGTGTGTTCAACAGGCTTTAACGGTTCGTTCAGCTTGCCGCTTTCCGTCATGTACTCTCGATAAGCCTTCGCCATTCCGACATAACCAGCGTCATCTTCATTAAGAAAGCGATATTCAACCTCTCTATCCGTATTCAATCGCTGTTTCTGTACCGCTTTAAGCGGTGCGGCAAGCCGGCTCATTCTGTACAAATATTCCTCACGGTAGATCTGATTGGAAAATACGTTATACATATTGGATTTAAGACCTGGCGGCATCGCAGCAATATTCGCCGAATCACCGCCCTCCGTAAGCACCGCCATAAAGGCGTTGCTGCCTCGTTTCATGCCGAACACCGGGTAAGCAATATTCTCACGTCTTTCACCTGAACGCGTCCAGTTTCCGGTATTGGTTAGTTCAAGGCCGTATACCTGATGGATATAACCTCTAGACACGCCAGCCCGCTCTTTGTCAAATCGGATCAAGCCGCCTGGTCCATCTGGAACAAAAATATATCCATCCTCCTCTGAGGAAGCCGCGCCAAAGTAGGGAAGCAAGTCTACCGTAAAGACGGCATATTCTCCGTCCTCCTTAATTCCCTCCGTTGGAATCCGTACCTTAAGCCCCTTTGACGTAAGCTCGTATTGGATCGTAAAGCCCAGCTGTTTTTCCGGGAAAACATAGGAGACCTGAAGCCCCTCTGCCGTTTTGATTAGCGATGTTTGCACTTTCGGATCATTCGCGTTCAGCACTTCCCTGATCGTCTGATCCTTTCCTTGTGTCCTTACATAAGTGAGAACAAAAGGCGATTTCAAGTTGGCGAGCAGCACACCTTTAACCGTTTCGCTGCTTAGCTGGGCTTCTGAAGGATTGCTGCTCCACCTGTACCCAGTACGTTTATCAACCAAAGCAATTTGTGTGCTTGTGGGCTGAATATAAAGCGCGAAGTTCTCGCTTGCTAGTGCTTCTGCGAAGCCATCAGCTCCCGCTTGCGGTTTCCAAGCCTCGCCTTCATAGAGAGGAGCCTTGCTCACTGCTCTCTCTTTAATCCCTGTGTAGGCAAGAGCTTGTGCCGGCGAGAGCTCATCTCCTTGCAGGATAACAACCAAAATGATAATAAGTAACGCGCAAACTGCGATTGCTGCAAGCTTTACTCGAAGGGAAGTACGCTTGATGAACTCAACCATAGAAGGTCACCTCCTTGTAAAGCTGATAGAAGAAATCGTATAAATTGTAGGACAATCCGAAGACGAGAAAAGCAAACAGCCAAATCGTGCCAATGGTAAATATCGTGATGGCGATATTTTTGAGCGTCTCCACAAAATCGAAATTGTGAATGACCTGCGTCATAACGATCAGCATGACACCCATCCACAGGAACATAACCGTGTTTAATGAGTCCACGATCACTCGCTCATCAAGCGTAACGATATTGGACAGCAGTAATGTTGGAATGGAAAAAAACAGATACGGTGCAAGCGCATAGGTGCTGCCTTGAATGACCTCTCTGAATTTCCCTTCCCCGTCCTTCACGCTGCATACGAGATAATTCGCGATGATCCACGTTACCCAAGGAACTACGAATAATCCCAAACTTCCAAATAGATTGACCTGCGAGAGCTCCACGGGATGGAACAAAAACCCAGTGTAATAAATCGTCACGATCTTTACCGCCACAACCGAAACTAAAATAAAAATAATAATCCAAGGTGCAACTCTAGCTTCCTTCAGCTTGTAAAATCCATGATAAGGATGAAGCATGACGTACCAAAGGTTGCGCAAATCGCCAAGCGGGCGCTGCCAAGATTCAGGCAAAGGACGTCGCTGAAGCTGCTTCTTAAGCAACAGGCGGCTATATCTAAGCAAAAGAAGAAGAGCTGCCAAGCCTAAAACAATCCATATGAAATGCTGCTGCAAAAAATCTAGTCGGATTTGCCAGAACGCTTTGGAATAACCCTTCGTATCAAACGCTGTTTTTAAGAAAGACAACGCTTCCTCGTTGTTATTCTCATGCAGATATACCTTGCCGAGCCCTTGAAAAGTTCCGTTGTACATATCATTGCGGGCATAAACGCGATCCCAATAAGGCTTGCTCTCCTCATATTTGCCTTCCAAATAGAGCCCCAACGCATTCATAACGTCGCTTCCGAATTCCGTGCGAACAAATTTGTGAATTGTACCTGTTCGGCTGTCAGAAATCCAGACGCCGAATTTAGAATCTACGCCAATGCTCGTCGGAAATCCAAGAACACCATATTGCTGTGTTGCGTTATCAATGAACCCGAAAGCAAACAATGCTTCGCCATTTTGGTCATAAATATTAATGTTTGCTGATTCCATATCAATGTTGTATAAGAAGCCCTTTGAGTCGCTTGCTACATCAACGATGCCATGGCCGTTCACGAGCGTCTTATTCTTAAAGGCATCGACACCGCCCGCATTTAGCTTGCGAATAGCGCCCTGCCCGAATCCCGCTGCCGTTGCTGTAAAGATAAATCCATCTTTATCAATGGCAACATTGGAGATTGGCCGGGGAAGGCTTGCCGTCTCTTTATCCAGCTGCTCCTTGTTGAGCACGAGCTTCTTTAGCCAGTTGAGTACCGTTTGCTGCGCTTTATTGGCACCAAAGAAACCCATGAATTCCCCTTCATCATTCATGCGCAGCAAGCCCTGATAGGAGGAGTTCAAGCTGACATACATGACGCCGCGCCGATCAACGACAAGCTTTACGGGAACAAAATGCTCCTGCTCCAGAAACGTTGATGCGGGCTTCTTGTACTCTCGGTCGAACGTACCGTCGGCACGATAGACAGCAATGCGCTGATTGCCCGAATCGGCTACATAAACGACACCTTCCGGCGTAACGAATAAGCCTTCTGGCGCACTGAGCATGCCGGCTCCCTCTTCTTCGCCAATCGTCTGCAGCAGCGCTCCGTCATTATCAAGCACGATAACTCGGTTCGCTCCTTTGTCAGCCACATAAACCTTATCGTCTGCGCCCACCTGCAGATCGATCGGCTCTACAAAGCGAATTCCCTTCGTTTCAGCTGGTGAATAAACCGGCTGTATACGCAGCCAAGTCGATTGATTGCTGTCATAGTAGGCCGTTCGATAGGGAAGCTCCGCGTGTATCGCTTCTGGTGCGACAAGCATGGAGGTCGCCGCAAGAAGCAGGAATATTAGAAATCTCTTCATCGTCACGACTTCCTTTGCTGGTTTGAATTACTTAATTCCGGAATGGACCATCGTCTCAAGCACTCTTCGCTGGAAGAGCAAGAAGATAATTAGGTTCGGTACAAACATGAGCAAGCCGGCAGCGGCGGCCATGTTTTGTCCCGATACGCTGTTTTGCAGTCCGCTAAGCAGACTATTGACATAGAAGGCTAACGTTCTCATCGTTTCCTCTTGCATGAATAATGTTGACGTCTCCACATCGCCCCACACGCCTTGGAATGTGAAGATGGATATAGTCGCGATGGCGGGAACGGAGAGTGGAAGCACCATTTTGGTAAATATACCGAAGTGGCTGGCCCCGTCGATCTTGGCTGCTTCCAGCAGTTCTCCCGGAATTTGCGAAATAAAGCCAACCAGCATGAATACGGCGATTGGAGACGCTAATGCCGGCAAAATATGTCCGAAATACGTATTGTTGATGCCGATTCCGCTGATGATCAAGTACCTCGGAATCCCAACGGTCTCAGGTGCGAACATCAACGATAAAGTAATAAGAGACAAAATCAGCTGCTTGAAATGAAACTGGTATTTCGCAAGCACATAACCTGCCATAGTGCTGACGATGATGACCGTAAACAACGTAAGTCCCGCTACAATTAAACTGTTGAACAAATAACGGGTAAACGGAACCGTTGCGTTTGATGCATGCAATATAAGCGATTCAAAATTGCGCAGCGTTGGGTTTTGGACTAAAAATCGCGGCGGGAAAAGAAACAGCTCATTTTGCGGCTTGAAGGCATGGTTCAAAATAAACACGATCGGCAGCGACATGAATGCGGCCAGCGCGGTAAAAACAGTGACAAGGATGATCTGAAACGGCGTCACTCTGCGAAGTTTTCGAATCATGGTTTTACAGCTCCTCCTTTGATCCGAACAGCCGATAAGCAAATCTCATTGCAAAATAACTGATGATCAGCAGCATGACTGAGACCGAGGATGCATAACCGAGCTCGAAACGGATAAAAGCGTAATCGTCAATATGATTAATAATCAAATGCCCTGAATAGGAAGGGGTAATCGCCATCCCCGTCAACTGGGTGGATATGCCTCCCGCCTTCAGCGTTCCTACGATCGACATGACCGCGCTGAACAGCATTTGCGGCTTCATCGACGGAATCGTAATGTAGAAAACCTCCTGCAGGCGGCTGGAAATCCCGTCAATGCGGCCAGCCTCGTACAGCTCCCGATTTACCGTCTGAAGACCAGCCAGCATAGCGAGAAAACCAACGCTGAAGCTGACCCAGAGCGATACGATAATCATAATATTGAGCAAATATTTAGGGTCCTGCAGCCAAATCGTCGGACTGTCGATCCAGCCCATCTTAAGCAAAAAATTGTTAAAATAACCGACGCGGTCACCGCTGAACGTCGCAATCCAAACGACGGATAACGCGACGCCGCCCGCCATAGACGGTGCATAAAACGCAAGCGTGTAGTAATCGCGAATGCGAATGGGCAGCTGATGAATGAGCCAAGCGAACAGGAAAGCTAAAATATAACCTCCCGGCCCTACGATTAACGCGAACAAAAAAGTATTCGGAATCGCTTTCGTTAGAAAAATGATGTCCTGTGTGAACAAGCTGATGTAATTTCGTACACCGATAAAATGAAGCGATCCAAAGCCGTCATAGGACGTAAATCCAAGTGTCGCTGCCATAACAACCGGAATGACGATAAACATTAGGAAGCAAATGAGAAACGGCGCAAGAAACAGATAACAAAAAGCATCACGTCTCATTTCCCGCCAAAAGCGATTCCATTTCACACGCAAAGCGGATTTCTGCTTCGGCTTAGCTATGCTGGGAGAAAGCTGCGTATTCATTTCTGCGGTTCCTCCCATTCGTAAGGTTGTTTAATTTGCGGAATTTTCAAATCCTCATTAGCCGATATGCCAAAGTCATTTTGTCTGCGATTCATTTCCCGCTGCAAGGAAAGCTGAGCAGCTTCAAGCGATTCCTGCGCAGGTATGCCCTCGAGAACCGTCCGATTCCACGCAAACTCCATCTCTCTGTTCAAGAAATAATAACCCGGTACATAAGGCATGTTTTTCGCCCAGCGCGCCTGCTCTTGAAGCGCCTTCAGGTCATCGCTCGGCCAAGTAAGCGACTTCATCGCATTGACATTCGCCGTATTCCATCTGAACTCAATCCCATAAAAGGACTCGACGTCTTTGGCGTATTGCGATTGCACCTCCTCCGAGGTCCACCACTCTAGAAACTTCCAAGCATCGTCTTTCCGTTCACTTTTCTTCATGATCATCGCGGCAGATATAGCCTGCGGCGACCATCTTGCTACCTCGCCGTTCTCTTGCTCGATGCCCGGCAGCGGTGCGATTTTCCAGTGTCCGGTTATTTCCGGAGCAGCAACGAGCAGCTGCACATAAGTGTTGAAATCGGCCACACCTATAGGAATATCTCCATCGCGGAAATGCTGGAAAAATGCTGGTATGTCAATCGGCAGATTGTATTTCTTGTAGAGCTCTGTCCAGCGCTTGAATGCCTGCTGGCCGGCATCGCTCGAGAGCGCACCCTTCAAACCGTCTTGCGAATACACCTCTGCACCATTTTGAAAGAAAAGTGTAGTGAAATCGCTTTTCGGATAATTCATCGTCATTCCGTTTTCCTGAAGCGTTGGTAAAATGTCGAACACTTCATCCCATGTATCCGGAACCTTCAGGTTCAAGCCTTCTAGAATGTCGGTTCTGTAGAACATCATCTGGAAGTTCTGCACCTCTGGCAGTCCATACATTTTTCCGTCGTAGCTAAGCGAACGGCTGACTCCGGGAATAAATCGATCAAGCACATCCTTGAAGCCTGGAAAGTCAGACAGCTCCGCGGCCGCATCCCGCATTGCGAAGTCAGCTGGCGTAGACTCCCCAACGCCAAGCGCAATATCAGGCACGTCTCCTGCTGCATTTCCAAGTATGAGCATATTCGGGTTGGTCATCAGATTGATATTGACTTCAATTCCCGTCCGTGGCGTGAAATCATTATCTACCATCTCACGCAGCAGCTCGACGTAATCTCGACCGCGCTGTACCCAGATAGTCAGCGCTTCCTTCTTGTTATGCTTGCGCGTGTCGTAGTCCAAATAGAAGGAGCGGCCAAAATCAGCAATCGAGTAAGGCACTCTTGAAAGCGTCGTCGGCACTTTCAGATCCGTCACCGTATTTGGCGTCCGAACGACGATATAATCCATGAGCAAAGGCTGCTGAGTCAGCGTTGCCATCCACGTTCCAATATTGTTCTGAATCGTCGAGAAATCATTGATTTTATTCGGTATGACGTTCACATCCACCAGCATCTTCTCGAGTATCGCTACGGAACCTTTGATCGCCTCAGATAAATCAGAATCCTTTTTATTGAGACCATTGATATAATTCCGAATATCCGTTAACTGGGCGACAAATTCCGTCATCTTCTGCTCGACATCCGGATCAAGCTTCTTCATATTCCACGTTCGCGTTGAATCGATGTTGGCGTCAAAAGCCGATTTGCTATAGTTTCCTGTAAGCAATCGTATATGCCGGTCGAATATTGCAAGCTGATCCAGCGTCTCCTTCAAAGCCAGATAAACGGGCTGAACGAGTGAGGAGTCAGCGGTCATGCGCAGGACATGTGCGCCCTTCTCCAAATAAAAGAGGAAAGGTTTGCCTTCTGCATCAGCAAGCGTGCCAATGTCGAATTCCTTCTTCGTCGGAATACCGTAATGAAGCAGCTCCTGAAACGGTGTTTTCCCATCAATCGAGATGGTGCGATATGCCTCAAAGCCGTTGCGATAGTTTTGAAATGTTTTCAGGTCGATTTCATACCAGCCGGACTCCGGCACAGAAAGCTCCCATTCCACCCACTCGCCTGGCAATCGCCAGCGCTGACCGCCTAAGACGTTATAAGTAATTCGCCCTTTCGGGTCAGGTGAAATATAAGGCTCTGACCAAAAATCGGTCTGAATTGCAAGACTTGATTTCCGCTGAAATTGCTCCGCTTCAACCATGCTGAACCAGCTCTGCTTCTCCTCTGCAGGCGGATGCAAGTTTTTGTAATACTCATAAGCTGGAATTTCTTCCTTTGGCTTGAAAGCTATTTCTCGGAGCGCGACGGACTCTCTCACCCCAACCAACCGCAGCTTATGCTGCCCTTGTTCCAACCGGTAGAGTACAGGCTCGGATGAAGCAGAGAATATCGTTGCCGCTTTGGCGCTCCAACCGGCTAGCTCGGTTTGCGGAGGACGAATCTGCTGTCCGATCTCGTTGCGATCATATGGAAATTTGGAATCCTTCCAAAGTCGCTCCAGTTCAATGCGTTCCGACTCCGTAAACGGATATCGGCCATCAATTTGAACGCCGCGAACGACAGAGGCGTTGCCTCCTTCTAGAGCCTTGTAATCAAAATGAAGCTCATACCAGCCGCCCTTCGGCACGTCGAACGTCCATTCCACCCAGCCCTTTTCGTTTTCCCAATAAAGCGCAGCTTCACCTTGCTCCTTATCAATCCTTACAGCCGCATCTTCTGCGGCAGCTAGATAGGCGGTTGGTGAAATCACAACAGACTGAAGGTTCTCGTCGGTTTTGGCCGCCTCCGGATATTGGAACATCAGCTTGGCGTAAGGCAGCTCCTCTGTTTTGCTTTTATAGGACAGCAGCTGCTCCGTGCTCACCGAGGTTGCATGAAGAACGGGTTCACTAGCCGTAATCCAGCGGATGACTCCGAACACCAGCGCTAGTACCAGAATGAGACGAAGAGCGATGCCCAGCATCCTCATTCTCCTCATCTGTCGTCTCCTCCAGCTGCCAAAGATATGCCGGTTTCCTCATCAAAGAAATGAACCTTGCTCATGTTGAAACCAACGACAAGCTTCTCCTCTTTGTAATAAACGATCTCTGGCTCCGTTCTGCCAATGAGCGTTTTCTCTCCTACCTTCACGTACACGTACGAATCGGCTCCCGTTACTTCCGTCATCTCTACTACGCATCGAAAGAAGTCATCCTCCTCCGCGTTTGCTTCTTCCCGCTTCAGCCATACATGCTCAGGGCGAACGCCCATCACACAGTTGCGAAGCGATCCGCTTTTTACCGCAAAATGCGCATAATGACGTTCTGGAACGAGCAGCTTTATTCGCTTATTAACGAAATAATAAAGACCATCCTCCAAGACTAGGCTCCCCTCCATAAAATTCATTTGGGGCGAGCCGATAAATCCGGCGACAAACAAATTCGTCGGTTCATCATAAAGCTGGCGAGGCGGGGCAACCTGCTGGATAACGCCATCCTTCATAACGACAATCCGCGTTCCCATCGTCATCGCTTCGACTTGATCATGCGTCACATAGACCATCGTCCGCTTGAGATCGCTCTGAAGCTTAATAATCTCCGCCCTTGTTTGAGCACGCAGCTTCGCATCGAGATTCGACAGCGGTTCATCCATGAGGAACACTTGCGGCTCCCTTGCTATCGCTCGGCCGAGTGCGACACGCTGTTTCTGACCGCCTGACAGCTGGCTTGGCTTGCGCTCCAGCAGATGCGATATTTCCAAAATTTTCGCCACACGGTTGACCCTTAGCTCGATATCGTGCTTTGCCGTCTTGCGAAGCTTGAGTCCTAGCGCGATATTTTCGTAAACGGTTAAATTCGGGTATAGGGCGTAGTTCTGAAATACCATCGCAATATCTCTGTCCTTAGGCGAGACATAATTTACGAACTTCTCATCGATGTACAGATCTCCTTCGGTGATTTCCTCTAGGCCAGCCAGCATCCGGAGCGTTGTTGATTTGCCGCAGCCGGAAGGACCGACGAGCACCAGGAATTCCCCCTCCTCAATGGAAAGGTGGAAATYGTTGACCGCCGGACGCGACTCCCCTTTATAGTGCTTATATACATGGCTAAACGTAATGCTTCCCACCCTTGCTCACCTCTCATGACGTATTGTCTTCCTCTTGCTACTATTAATGTTAACGCATACATTCGTCGGCAAATATGAGGTGATATTTTCTTTTGTTGTCAAAAATTAGCCTCTATCAGCTAAAAATCACTATTTTCCCTTCAATCTTAGAAAGCGCTTTCTATAATGGAAACAAATCCATAATCAGCCTCTTCTGCTGCCAATAAAAAAAGAGACCGCCTCTCTAGGTTTGCACCTGTTGAGTCGGCCTCTTTCATTTGTACTTATTCGGCTGTTTACCGATGGTCTGCCCAAGAATACTTAGGGCTCCAATCCAGCGTATCCTTCGCCATTTGATTGCTGACTACAGCTGTCCGCCCAGTTAAAGGTGCGCGCAAATCGATGACTCCCGGATAAAATTGTTGCAGCAAACGCTCGGTTGACCATTCGCTAAGCGTATCGTTGCTCGTAATATTGAGGCAAATGGCTCCGCGGTCCTCCACATGAAGCGACGCGATACATGCACTGACTGCATCTCGTATATCAATATAGCTCC
Organism: Paenibacillus sp. TAF43_2; assembly: GCF_052113545.1. Taxonomy (NCBI): domain Bacteria; kingdom Bacillati; phylum Bacillota; class Bacilli; order Caryophanales; family Paenibacillaceae; genus Paenibacillus; species Paenibacillus sp. TAF43_2. The sequence goes on along the minus strand of NZ_JBFRDK010000033.1, from coordinate 51,623 downwards.
ATAAAATATGTTTAAAGGACTCCGGCTTATCAACCGCAATATGCTTGTAATCCTCAGGTTTAGTAATCATGGAGAAACGGAGTGAAATGACCTGCATGCCATTTCTTCGATCGAACATCGCAGCTGTCACTTCATTCACTACCTTCGATAGACCGTAGCACTCTTGCGGCTGCTGCGGATGGTCCTCGTCCAGCGGCAAATAATCCGGTGCAAATGGCGTTTGTGCCCATGCAAAGCCGTAGGAAGACTCGCTTGAGCCCATAACAACCTTCCGAATGCCAAGAATCGAGGCGGCTTCCAAAATATGATACGCTGCAACCGTATTGTTCGCGAATATATACGGGTACGAATGGCCAAGCGGTGCAGGAATAGCAGCCATATGTATGATGGCATCCGCACCGTGAAGCGCTGAAACGACCTGCCCGAAATCATTTAAATCTACTTTGATTTGCTTGCAATGCAGCTGATTTGACCGCTCGTTGTCCAAAGAAACAACCTGATAGCCATCCTGCTGAAGCGCCCCAATGAGCTGTGTTCCGAGCTTGCCGCTCCCGCCAGTTACTGCGATTGTTTTCATAGAAAAAGCACCTCCAATTTTCAACTTGTTATTATGGCCGCACAAGCGTACCGTCAGCCTTTCGATCCAAATGATAAGGATTGTGATAAGCGGAGCGATTCCAGTTGTCCCCAACTAGCAGCTGCGCCTTTAGCTCATCCAGCTCAATGCCAAGCCCCGGCTTGTTCGAAGGGTAAAGATAACCGCCCTTTCTAACGATATGCCCCTCAAAGGCATCAAGCTCTTCCGCTCTAAAATGGTTCACTTCCTGAATGCCGAAATTCCATATCGCCATATCAAGATGTACCGCCGCCGCTTGGTTAACGGGATCATTTTCCCCGCCTTCCTGCCACGCGGTACGCACGCCAAACGCTTCGCACAGCGCTGCTATTTTGCGGCACGGCGTTATGCCTCCAGCTTTCGAGACGCGAACGCGAATGAAATCGATCAGCCTCTCCTTGACGAGCTCCGTCCACTCCTGCGGATTCACGAACAGCTCGCCAACCGCCTGCGGCGTTGCGCTCTGCTGACGAAGATGGCGATACCAGCCAATTTGCTCCGGTGCGAGCGCATCTTCAAGAAAGAACAGACCATAGGGCTCAACCCGCTTCGCCAGCTGGATCGCATTGATAGGCGACAGATGCTCATGGACATCATGCGTAAACTGGATACCCATGCCAAACGCTGACCGCAATTGCTCGAACATGTTCGGAATGGCATTCAAATAAGCCTGCTCGTCAAACACTGGACCTTTTGTCCAAGCACGCTCCGGCAGGTTCGCCTTGTCAGCGTTAATGAAGCCGCCTCCCCCATACCCGCCCATCTGTACGCGAATGACGGTATAGCCCTCCTCCATAAAACGCTGCACATCCTCTTTGAGCTCGGAAATATCCGATCCCCCTGCATGTCCATAACAAGGAACAGCCGCGCGGCTTGCCCCGCCGAGCAATTGATAGACCGGCAACCCCGCTTCCTTCCCTTTAATATCCCATAATGCCATATCAATACCGCCGACAGCCGTATGCAAAATAGCTCCGTTTCTCCAATAGCCGCTCATATACATCGTCTGCCACAAATCTTCTATGTTAGCGGCATCTTTGCCGATCAGAAGCGGCGCCAGCAATTGCTCAATAACTTGTACAACGGCTTCCGGATTGTAGACATCCGAAGCCGAGCCGAGTCCATAAAGCCCGTCTTGATCGGTCATCACCTTTACGATCGTCCAAGTTCCGTTCTTACGCGTTCGAATACATTTGATTCCCGTTATTTTCGCCATGCCCTCACCTTTCCTTTCCGTGTCTCGTTTAGTTTAAGTCAATCACACGGCATTCCACATGAGGCATTTTTAAACTTTCTGTCCTATTGTTAGCCTCTTTCCTAATCCTATGATGCTTATTGCCTTAGTAGTTGCAATATAAAAAAAGAGAGCATCCAATATATGGGATACTCTCTTTTTACCTGTTTAAAATTATACTTTCTCTAATTGCTCAAGTACAAATCGCTTGAACGCTTCCACCTCGTTAAAAATTCGCTCCGGCAGGACGCGGTAATCTTTATCCTGCACGACAGCCATCCACTGAGCTGCAAATGTACGTATTCCGGCTTCTTGACCTGCCATCATATCATCGTTGCTGTCGCCGACAAAAATAGTTTCTTCCTTTGCCCAGCCAAGCTCGTTCAATATAAGATGGATTCCTTCCGCTGATGGCTTGCGCTTCTCCACATCATCGCCCGTTACGATATTGTCGAAGCTAACCTCCCAGCCCAGCTTGTCCAGCGAAATATCGAGCGTACGCCGCGATTTGCCTGTGAACATGGCAATTCCGATGCCTGATTGCCGCAATGAGACTAGCAAATCAGCGATTTCCGTATTTCGCTCTACGAGCTCCTCATGACGCTGCTCGTATTCAGCTACATATTCGGTTATGGCTGCTTCCACTTGCTCGCGATTGCTTAGATGCTGTTCAATAATTTGAAGCTCCGTCGGCCCTGCCAATGCGTACATATCCTCAATCAACACTTGCCTGCCATCATATCTCTGGAATACACCTGAAATCACTTGATACATCACCGGCCAAGTATCAGCCAGTGTACCATCAAAGTCAAAAATAATATGTTTAATGTTGTTCAAAACATTCTCTCCTCTCCTACTAATAACTTTCTCTATTATAATCATGAAAAAAGCGATCCCGCTAGGGGAACGCCTTTTTCATTTAAATCTATGGATCTTTACTGATGACTAGTCGGATGATTTACGGTTAATGGGATTTCATTATTGAAGAGACGTGCAATATCGCCAGTCAACCGCAAATAGAAATCAGAGGATACGGCTACGCCGTCCGCATCGAGCGTAAGGAAATATTGATTGTTCGGAATCATCGAGCTGTTCTCGGCGGCTTTGGCAATCGCTGTCGCCTCGTCATATTCATCAAACATCGCAATATAACCTGTATTGATGCCTAAACTTTTTAAATTGTAAGCCTGTCGCCACATGAAATCGCCATGCAGACGAGGAATTTCGTTGACGGGACCGTTTTTCATGTTTTTCCATGCAAAACCCGGCCAAATCACGGGCTGATATACGATGCCATTCTGCTGAGTAAATGCGAAATCCGGCGCCCACTGATTCGTCTTGTAATGATCAGCGCCCGCTAGCTGGCTGAACCGACCGACAAACCAAGGCGATAACATATCAAGCGATTTGTACACATCGAGGAAACCAGGCTTCGAATCGTTATCCCCATTGCGCCAATGGGTAGGAACGCCGCCGATCACATAATAGCCTTGGTTTTTGAACCAAGCGATTAAGTCKGCGGATTCCGCTGCTGTTCCCGGCCGATCGGTAAACCCGATCCCCCAAATACAGATGACCAGCTTACCGTCCTGCTTGGCATAGGCAGTCGATGAGGTTAAATTCATCGTGCCAACAACATTGTTGGTAAAATCATTTTTGACCGCATTGACCCACTGGCTTGGATTGAGATCCGTAATGTCATACATCACATAAAATTTGCGGTTATAGGTTTCTGCAGCATTTTTCACCTTCACAGCTACGCTGTCGCGGTTCTGATTCCAATTATTCGGCGCATAGTTTGCATCCGCCCCGAACCTTTGCAGCGCTGCGCCGCTAATGTTGTACGTCTGCATCCATTCAAAATGCTTGTTCACCGTTTCTTGATCATAAGAGGAGAACAGCTTGGCTGGCTGACCGTTGCCTAAATTCCCTAAGTTCGTTTGATACAGTTTCGTATACTCTCTTAAATCTGGATACATCTCGAAGTTTACGTTGGAGTTCGCTGTCAGATTATTATTGTTTTTGGACCAATGTGTCCAGTTGTTTAGAGGTGATCCGTCGCCCCCAGCGGTAAACCAGCCCTGGTAACCTGCAAACACCTTTCCGACTACATCGCCGCCAATTGCGGCAGCAGCAAATTTGAACCAGTTGATATTAAACAGATTACCTGCTCCTCCAGTAAATTTTAAATATAGATTATGGACTCCGCTTATTGTGTTAATGGAACAGTTTTTGGTTGTCCAGGACTGCCAGCCGCCCGTAGTCGTTACCGCGCAAGTACCTGCCAGCGTGCCATTCAAGCTGTCCAGTCTAATTTCAACATTGCCGCCGGTTGTTTGGCTTGCCACACGCAGCGCAACCGATGAGGCTCCACTCCCGAAGTTCACATTGTTAAATACAAGGTAATCCCCGTTGTCCACATAAGCGACATTTTGACCGCCTTCACTGGAGTTTTCCAATTGCGTACCGAATTGACTGTTAAAGGCGGAAGCTGCCGTTTGAACAAAAGCCGATATCGAGCCTGGCGCAACTGTTGGAGCAGGTGTAGCTGTTGGAACTGGCGTCGCAATCGGTGAAGGCGTTGGCGTTGCCACAACTGTCGGTCCATACACCTCAAGCTCCGATATTTGTCCCCCAGTTGCTCCAGTATTAGCTGTCACATTTATTTTGACATAACGCACATTTGTGCTTGTAAAGTTGATGGTGACCGCATTTGTACCGGATTGATAAGTATAGGCCGCAGAAGCAACAATGGTGTTGTAGTTTGTATCATCACTGCTAGTCTGCACAGATAAAGTTTGCGTACGGTCACCCCAAGCAAGCGGCAGCTTAAGAACTACTTGATTGATGGCTTGGCTGCTGCCCAAATCGACCCTAATCCAGTTCGRATAACTGTTTGCAGCTCCCTCCCAATAGCTTGCTTGATTGCCATCCGTTGCGTTTGAAGCTATATAGCTCTGAGTATGGTTGCTTTCTGTTACACTTTTGTTCAGCGCCAAATTGCCAGCTGCCGATACCTTGGATGGCGATAACGAGAGCTGCGTTGAGATAAGAACCAGAACAAGCAATAGGACGTAAACCTGTCTTCTTCCTTTAACCAACATAAATTCCCTCCTCAAAAAATGGATGATACCGCGATGCTCCAATCCCTATTTATTCGATCCTACCACCTCCTTCGCCGCTTCTGGGGTATCGAAAAAAGCCTGGTCCCCCGGGGGACCAGGCTCGCGTTTTAAGGCTGCTGGTTGTAAATGCGATACAAGTGAACTGCCGTTTCGCAGCGGCTTCTTTCATACTTATCCAATGTATCCGCTTTCAAACGTTGTCAAAGGAGAAGCCTTCCTCTACATAAGGTCGGCTTCTCATTCGTCACACTTTATTTTTTCTTCGCAAGAAACTCATCAATTTGTCTTTGAGTTTCAGCGATGATGACATCAAGTCCATTTTTCTTTTGCGTTTCGATATAAGCAGCAACTGCCTTCTCGACATCCTTCACCACGCCAAACTCTATCGGTCTGTTAAGTTCATCGTTTGCTGTATCGCGCTTTGCAATCTCGTTTTTCATATTGTCTTCTGCGATAAACAGGCCGTCGATAGGCGAGTTGACGTTATTAGGCTTGCTTGCAAATTCAGCTTCCTTCAGCCAGAAATCCGTTCCATATGTCATCGTCGGACGCATGAATTGCGGCTTCCAGAATGCCCATTGTCCGCCCCACTCCATATAGTTGCTCGTCGTTGTTTCCATGCCTTCCGGATATTCAGCCGTTTCCCCGTTCAGTACATAGGTTTTGCCTTCAATGCCGTATTGCACAAGATCATACAACGTTTTGTCCGTTTCCATCATATCCAAGAAACGAAGCACTCGTTCTGGATTTTTGGAGTTGCGGTTAATGGCCACAACATTGGCAAGAGCCGTACGGTTAACGAATCTTTTGTCAGGATAAAGCTCTGCCGATTCCATCTTGAATGACGGATCAGAGAAACCAGGATTAGCGCTTACCCATTCATGCGATGTTACAGTGAACAGCTTCTTGCCATTTCTCCACTCTGCTGCTTCGTCTGACTTATCGATCATCGCATCACGGTTAATCAAATTATCGTCATACCAAACTTTAGCCAGCTTTGCAGCCTCAAGGTAGAATGGTTGCTGCTCAACCGCTTTAATCGTAATTTTGTCATCGCTTAAATAGAAGCCAAGGCCGTGGAAGTTAAGATCTACCCACTCATCACGAATCATAATGAGGGATACCGGTGGCGTCCGGGAGATTCTTTCGTTCGGGTACGCTTTTTTCAATTCACGCAGCAATCTGTCGACATCCTCAATCGTTTTGATTGAGCCTGCTGGAATATCAAGTCCTGCTTTCTCAACAAGATCGGAGCGCCAGCCAGTAAATTTACGCTCATTCATTTTCATCGTCCATGGAAGACCTACGATATTGCCGTTTACCGTTGCAGCAGCAAGTGTACCCTGCTCCTCATATTTCTTATGCAAGTTAGGAGCAAATTCCGGCAGCAGATCGTTTAATGCCATGTATGAACCTTTGGCAGCCATCTGCTTGTACGAAAGCCAGTCGCCGTCAAAGTTCATATCCCAATTATCGCCGGAAGCGGCCATAACGAGCATCTTTTCTTTAAAGTCGCCAAACGGAATGAAGTTGATATCAAACTTCACGTTTAGACCTTTCGCTTTCACATATTCGCTGACCTTGGACCAAACCTCATCCGTAGCTGCTTTTTTATCACCGCCAAAATAAAACTTCAGCGTGACTTCATCCTCCTGCTTCACTTCGTTCCCGCCAGTCGGCGCATTAGTCGCCTTCCCATTGCTCGGCGTATTGCTGTTGTTTGAGCTGCATGCTGCTAGAATAACGCTTAGCAGCATAATGACAGCAATAAATAGCGGCATTTTTGTAATGCTTTTCTGCATCTGAACCTCTCCCCTTAGCTTATGTTTTATATACTACACGGCGGAAGCCGAGATAGTCATCCTTTTACTGCGCCCACCATCAAGCCTTTGACAAAAAAACGTTGAACGAACGGATACAAGAAAATGATAGGGCCAATCGTAACGACCGTAAGCGCCATCTTGATCGATTCCGAAGGAATTTGTGCTGATATTCGCTGCATAGCGGATGCAAGGTACTAATCCGCCATTAAACAGCATTGTAATAATGACGTAGATAGACAAAATGTTTCTATACTTGAATGACCGTCTCGCCATTACGTATGCGCCCATGCTCGTTACGAGCAAGGATAGAATTGTTCCTGCCACCGTAACGAGAAGACTTACGCCATACGCATCAATAATGCGATTAGAGCCTAGAAATAAAATGCGATAAGAATCGAAAGTAATGCTCTTTGGCCATAGCGTGTATCCATAATCCATAATGTCCTTCTCCGTGCTTAACGAGCCTGAAATGACCATAATGAATGGAAACAAGCAGGACAGACTGAACAAGGAGATCGCTATAATGATAATAAATTGTGAAATTGAAAATTTCTTCAGATTCATGCAGATGATCCTCCCTTGATGTGAATGAACGTTTTTAGAAAATAGCCGAGTCTTTGTCTATTTTGCGTGCCGCGTAATTGCTGCCGATAATGAGCACGAAAGCAATGAACGACTGGAGGAAGCCCGCCGCAGATGCCATGCCGATATCCCCTGATTTGCGCAAGCTGCGATAAACAAACGTATCAATAACGTCAGTTGTAGGAAATAAGAGAGAAGCATCGCCGACCATTGCGTAAAACATTCCAAAATCAGCGTTCATGATTCTGCCAACAGCCAGCAAGGTTAAGATAATGATCGTTGGCCGCAGCATCGGAATGCTGATAAAACGGATTTGCTGCCATCTTGTCGCACCGTCGATAGACGCCGCTTCATAATACGAATTGTCGATGGACGTTAATGCCGCCAAATAAATGATTGTGCCGTATCCAGTAACCTTCCAGCGAACCGCTATCGTTAGAATGAGCGGCCATAAGCCGGCTTCGCTGTAGAAATCAATCGGCTGCATGCCTATCGTTTCCAGCACACGATTAATCGCTCCACTCTCAAAGTTCATTAAATTGTAAGCGAACACTCCGACTACGATCCACGAAATAAAGAAAGGAAGAAAGGTTAACGACTGCGTAACTCTCTTAAAATATTTGTTTCTAATCTCATTGAGCAGCAAGGCAAACCCTACTTCAAAAATGAGCCCGACTGTAATAAACAATGCGTTTAACAGTATCGTGTTTCTCATCGCCCGAAAAGCGGTCGGAGAAGAGAACAAATAATCAAAGTTATTCAGCAGCGGGTGCATCCAATCGCTTCCGAAAATTCCTTTAGCAAAGTCAAAGTCTTTAAAGGCGATGACTAGACCTGCAAGCGGCAAGTAGTTAAAGAGAAAAAGGAGCGTCGCGACGGGCAGGAACATGAGCAGCAGCGTTCGATTTCTAAGTAATTCCCGAATGACTCCATTAGATTTCATAATCGATTTCCCTTCCATTGATGTGATACTTTTATTCTAAGGGAGCCCGCCTGGGCTTACTATGAGCCAATCTTATACTTTGTGGTTTAAGATTATCCTCCTATGCATAAAGCTCCTTTTCCACCTCGATCAGACGCCTCATCTACTCAATAAGCGCACATATGCGCTTACAGACAACAAACTAAGGCTATTCTCGTGTTGTAAGAACACATACGTGCCTACAGCTCCATTTCCACCTCGATCAGACGCCTCATCTACATCAATAAGCGCACATATGCGCTTACAGACAACAAACTAAGGCTATTCTCTCACTGTAAGAACACATGTGTGCTTACAACTCCATTTCCACCTCGCCGAGATGCCTCATCTACTCAATAAGCGCATATTTGCGCTTACCGACAACAAACCGAGACTTGTCTCAAGCTGTAAGAACACATACGTGCTTACAGCTCCATTTCCACCTCGCCGAGATGCCTCATCTACTCAATAAGCGCATATTTGCGCTTACAAACAACAAACTAACCCTTTTCTCAAGCTATAAGAACACATGCGTGCTTACAGCTCCATATCAACCTCGATCAGACGCCTCATCTACTCATTAAGCGCATATTTGCGCTTACAGACAACAAACTAAGGCTATTCTCGTGCTGTAAGAACACATACGTGCTTATAGCTCCATTTCTACCTCGCCGAGACGCCTCAAATACTCTTTAAGCATATATTTGTGCTTATCGGGTTCAAACAAAAAAAAAGACCACCTAAACAACCGGTGATCTCTACATGCACATAACTAAGTAACAGACTTCTTCCTTCGTTTTTACCAATTAAGCTTTGTATCCATATGTAGCTTTGTTCATCAAGAAGTCATAGCTCCCATTACTCTTGGTTACTTCCTAACCTCCTTTGCTGCCTAGCGTTTGTTCTCATAGCCGACTACTTTACCTACGATTTCCTCTTCGGCAAAAGCACCCGCTGATTGGCTGTCATGGAATCCTCGCCAACGTACATCCGCCAATATAAAATACTCATTCTCCTTTAGCTGCAAGGGCTTATTCATAGAATCATTTTTATCGGAAGAAGGATCGCTCCCGTAAAAGGTATCCAGTTTATTTCCATTAATATAAACTAGCCCTTTTTTAACCTGAACCGACTCGCCAGGAAGCCCAACAACTCTTGCTATATCCGTCGCTTGTTTATCTTTCTCAACTTGGAATAAGGCAATATCGCCGCGAGATATTTGATTTTCCTTATAATAATTCAAATCAACCAACACTTCATTGTTTAAAGCAAATGGATGGGGATGCGTATAACCGAGCTCTGACAGCATGCCATCCGTTTCTACTTTTACTTTCGTCAATGAGGAATCCGGGTTTTGAATGAACTCTATTCTTTTCTCTGTAGCCGTATCCGTAATGGATTTACTACAGCCACCCATGATGATTACGACGACCGAGAAAACAACAAACATAACCTTCCATCTCGTCCTCATCAAACATCCCCTCCGCTGCTGTTGTCACTTATCACGATTCCGCTTCCAATGCTCCCGCAGCTCCAGCGTTTTTTTGTTCCATGCCTCTGTCTCTGGAATGATACGGTTAATGTCGGCACCTTGAAATACGATATCATTGATAACATTGATCCAGTTGTACTCCGAAAAACCGGGTATCGTGGCGCCAGGCAATACGAGGCTGTTATCCTTGGTCATCTTCACAGCTTCGATATTTTTCCCTTGCCACAACGGAACCTCATCAATATAGGCTGTCAGCTCTGGATCAATAACGGAAGCATTCGCTCCCTTCTCGATTTTCCATTTCTGCGCTTCCATCTCGAATTGAAAACTAATCCATTTATATGCCTCTTCTTTATGCTTCGAGCCGCTCAGCATCGCAAGCGGACCATAAATATGGAAGGAGTATTGGTTGACCTGCCCTCTCGGAAAGGGAAGTATATCCCAGTTAAAATCAGCCTCCTTATGCAGTGTCGGAAGCAGCCAATCTCCGGCAATGTCAAACGCTGTTTTTCCATTTATGAATTGCTTAACCACATCGCCTTGTGCTTTGGATTCTGCCCAAGAGAGCATAGACCCATCCTTGGTGACAAATTCAGTCAGCCAGCGCACATCCGCCATCACATCCGGCGTGCTTAGCAAGCTTTGGGTCAATCGATCATTTAAGTAAGCCAAATTAGGCGCATGTCCATCCGCTGCCGCTTTCATCGGCAGCAAGCGCATCACAAAATCACTGTTCGTAGTGAGGCCGTATTCCCCAGCTGCAGGGTCCGTGACACGTTTTGCAATATCACGCAAATCATCAAAGCTCCAATCATTTGAAGGCATATCTATGCCATGCTTGGCCAATAAATCTTTATTGACAATAATCCACATTGGAACATCGACGAACGGCACAGCAAGCCTGCGGCCGTTAAAGGCCATCGTATCAAAGTATCCATCGGGCAGCACCTTGCCTTGGAAGGAAGCATCTTCATCCATGTACGGCTTTAAATTTTCGAGCAGGCCGCTTTGTTCATAACGAAGCAAATCACCAACAACCCAAGTCAGATCAGCTGGTGTGCCTGCCGCCTCCAATGCAATAATTTGATTCATGATTTCGTCATCGCCGCCCACGATTTGAACGGGCTCAATCGTAATCCATGGATATTTGGCATTGAATTTATCGTACAGCTCCTTATACGTCTCTCCTCCCCAGGTCAGAAGCTTAAGCGTAACTGGTGTTTTGCCTGAATATTGCCCTTCTTGACCACGATTTGATCCATCTGCCCCATTCTCGCCATCCCAGCCTTTAAACGTGCAAGAGGTTAGAACTAGCATAAACATCAGGAGTATACTTATAACAAATGTTTGTTTACGTTTGTTTATCAAGATTATGCCTCCTTTGATACTCACGCTTCACTCATTGCCAATTGAATCGATATTCTGGTCTTCCTTCAAAATGGGATGCCTTAACGTTATCGTTGTTCCCATTTCGGGCCCCGTCTTGATTTCAAGCTTGTAACGATCTCCAAAATAAAGCTTCAAACGATCATTCACATTGCGAAGCCCTACGCCTCTGCGCGTATGCGAGAACTTTTCGCTAGGCTCTTCTTCCGTCTCCAGCAGTTCCAGCACGGACGCTGGAATGCCTTTGCCATTATCCACAATATCGATTACGATATCCTCTCCGATTTTTCTGGCTGCGATCATAATTTTCCCTTTATCAAAATCGTCGCGCACGCTATGCTGAATCGCATTTTCTACAAGCGGCTGCAGCAAAAGCCTTAGAAACGGCATATCCAGCGTCTCTGTCTCACAGGAATACAAAATACGAACGACCTTGCCCATTCTTGCTTGTTCAATCGATACATAAGCCTTCACCTGCTCAATTTCGCGGCGCAGCGTCGTAATCTCTTTCCCTTGGTTTAGACTGAGCCGCAGCAGATTGCCAAGTGCCGATACCATCTCGCTGATGTCGCTGCGTCCATGATTTTCCGCCTTCCACCTAATTGACTCCAAGGTGTTGTATAGAAAATGAGGATTAATCTGGTGACTCAGCACTTGAAACTCCAGCGCTTTTTTGTTCCTTTCGGAGCGTGCTGCCTCCTTAATCAATCCTTCTATGCGCTGAACAAGATTGCTTACTCCTCTATACAGCCAGCCAACCTCATCCTTGCGGGACGACGAAGGCAGCAAGTAATGAAGATTTTCCGCCTCCAGCCTCCTCATTAAACGAACCAAATGCGCAATAGGCTGTGTATAGTAAGCTGTGATATAAAAGACGACACTAATGCAGCAAATAAGATAACCGATCAAAAAGATTACGAGCATGCGGTTAATTTCATCAATCGTACCCGTCAGCTCATGAAGAGGGGTCAAGCTCACGATGGTCCATGGATGGTTAGCCATCTTCAAATAGGTTGCGAGATAGGTTTCCCCTTCAATCGTAATAGACGTAGAGCCTTCGTCACCCGACTTCATATAAGAGATTAAGGCAGTTGACGGAAATTCCTTGCCTGTCCATTCATTAACTGCAGAATCATAATGCACGATGCCTTTCTCATTAATGAGCAGCAGCTTCTGATCCTTTAGCTGATCGGACGGCGAGAAATATCTTCTTAAATAATCCTCGGATAAGTCAGTCGCAATGATGCCTCTTAATTTCTGATCGTACAAGCCCGAGAATCGCTTCACATAGGAGAGCAGCGGTTTTGCATATTTCCCATGCATGGGCATGGTCAAATACCACGTCGGACTAACCGTCGCTTTGGAGCGCTGAAACCAATACTGGTCTCCGATACGCACCGATTCATCAATTGTCCTCATATAGGATGGATAATCTGTTGGCTTGATTGGGTACACCTTGACTCTAAAAGCATCAATCGTAGACGTAGCATGATACAGCACTGTCAATAGATTGACTGTAAACGCTTCCTCTTCTGCCAGGTTTAATGGTTCCGTTTCCAATAAATCCTGAAGCTCCTTATTTCCGATGACATCGTTGACTTGATCATTTAAGTTGCCCAAATAAATTTCGAAGTTTTTTCTTGCTTGCAGAAGATAGCTCATGGACATTTTCGTATTCGTATTGGAGATGCCCTCGATCGATTTAATATGCGCATAATACGCAAAAAGCAGAAATGGAACGATAATGATCATAAAAAATATGAGAATCATCCRATTGCGAAAGGATGAAGCGAGCCGAAAGGACACTTTATTCACAAGTGTACACCTGCCTTCCACTATGCTAACCCCATCACTGGAGTAGACTTGTCCTCGATAATATACTTCATTGAGCTACTTTTGCAATAAGTAATTTAAGCTTGTTACAGCATTTCGATATGCATAATTCCACATTCCTGGCAAAGCGATAATAATACCCCTTAAAGTTTGCATATCCCTCATTGTGAGCAGCTTGCATATTCTTTAGACTAATGGCGTAATACCTAACCTACCAACGAAAAGAGGAACAACGATGACTGCATCGAAACGGGTGGTACATGTCATTTCGCATACCCATTGGGATCGAGAATGGTATATGCCTTACGAAGCCCATCATGTCAAGCTGATTGAGACAATGGACACGCTGCTGGAAACGTTCGAGGCCGATCCTGATTTTCGCAGCTTTTACCTCGATGGTCAAACGATAATTTTAGATGATTATCTGCAGGTGTACCCAGAGAAACAGAGCCTAATACAAAAGCTGTGTGATGAAGGCAAGCTCTCTTTGGGTCCTTGGTATATTTTGCAGGATGAGTTTCTAACCAGCAGCGAAGCAAACGTAAGAAACTTGCAAATCGGACATCGGGATGCCAAAAAATATGGACCGATTTCGAAGCTTGGTTATTTCCCAGATTCGTTTGGCAATATGGGCCAAGCTGCTCAGCTTTTAAGACAAGCAGGCATCGATACCGCCGTGTTCGGAAGAGGCGTAAAAGCAACTGGCTTCAACAATCGGGTGGAAGATTCCTCAGGCCTTGAGTCCCCTTATTCCGAGCTCATCTGGCAGGCACCCGACGGTTCAAGCGTATTAGGCATCCTATTTGCCAATTGGTATAACAACGGCATGGAGATTCCAGTTGATCCCCTCAAAGCAAAGCCTTACTGGGAGCATCGCCTTGCGCGAGCGGAACAATATGCTTCAACCTCGCAGCTGCTGCTAATGAACGGCTGCGATCATCAGCCCATTCAGACCAATCTCTCCGAAGCGCTCCGCGTAGCGAGAGAGCTGTTCCCTGCGTACGAGTTCATCCACTCCAACTTTGACGATTATATAAAGGCGGTTCAGACGCAGCAGCCTCCGAACCTGAGCCTAACGCGCGGCGAGCTGCGCGGCCAGCAAACGGACGGCTGGTATTCGTTAGTGAATACAGCGTCTGCTCGTGTTTACATTAAACAGCTTAATCAACGAAATCAGACGCTGCTGGAGAAGGTGGCCGAGCCGATCTCTGCCATTGCCCATCAGCTCGGCAAGCCTTATCCGCATGGTCTCTTCCAATATGCCTGGAAAACACTGATGCAAAATCATCCGCATGACAGCATTTGCGGCTGCAGTGTCGATGAGGTGTACCAAGAAATGAAAACTCGTTTTGCCAAAAGCATGGAGGTTGGCAAAGCATTAACGACCGAGAGCGTTAAATTTATTAGCGCTAAGGTCAATACAAGTCATTTTGCCAATATCAGTGAGTCAGCTGCTCCCTTCATCGTCTTTAACTCAAGCGGCTATGAAGGCTCATCGGTCCACCAATTCGAGATTGAATGGTCGCACCGTTTCTTCAATCAAAGCGAAGATCCTGTTGCCATTGCTAAGCAGGTTCAAGATCGGACGCACGCCGAAGGGTACTTGGTGAACGGCAGCGGTGAACGCATCGACTTTACTGCTCATGATTTGGGCGTTCGCTTCGGCTATGAACTGCCAAATGATAAATTCCGGCAGCCCTATATGGCTCGCGCACTGCGTCTGACCTTCGAGACCGGCATATTGCCTTCGATGGGATATGAATCTTTTGCTTGGATACCATGTCAAAATGAGATTAAAACTTCCAGCGAGAATCGCCATTCATTAGTGACTAGTGAACGAACACTGGAAAATGCTCGTCTTACATTGACGATAGAGGAAGACGGAAGTTTTACGGTTTATGATAAGAAAAGCCAGCAGCTGTTTTCGGATCTTGGCCATTACGAGAATGTAGGCGATATCGGCAATGAATATATTTTCAAGCAGCCAGTCGGCGACTTGCCGATCACGACTAAGGGCAGCAAAGCCGAAATTCGAGTGGTTGAAGATTCGCCTTACCGAGCAGCCATTGAAATCACTCATCGCCTTGCTATACCTGCACGGGCAGACGATCTTCTGGCTGAAGAAATCCGCACAATGGTTGAATTCCGGCAGCGGAAGGCCGGCAGATCAACTTTCCTTGTACCGCTGGAAATTGTGACACTAGTTAGCCTGGAACGTGAGGGCAAAGGTGTTCAAGTCCATGCGCGCATAGAAAATCAATCGCAAGATCACAGGCTGCGCGTGCTGCTTCCTTCGGATATTGCTGCATCCACACATTTTGCAGATTCAATCTTCGAGGTCGCTGAGCGTCAAAACGTTCCTGCAAAGGAATGGCAAAATCCGAGCAATGCTCAGCATATGCAGACGTTCATTGACGTGCACAGCGAGCATAGAGGCCTCACGATTGCAGGCAAAGGCTTAAATGAATATGAAGTGCTTCAAGATGGCAGAAATACGATCGCTGTAACCCTTCTGCGCTCCGTCGGAGAGCTTGGCGATTGGGGTGTATTTCATACGCCTGAAGCGCAGTGCTTAGGTACAAATGAAGCCGAATGGATGATCATTCCTTACGGCAGCGCTGAAGAACGTTTTGCCGCTTATCGCGAAGCCTATCGTTTCCCAATACCCGTTACGGCAATCGCAGCTGGATTGCATGATGGCGAGCTCGCTCCTGCTTGTGATTTCCTCAAATGGAATGGTGACCAGCTCGCTTTCTCCAGCCTGAAGATCAATGAAGAACGTGGCGACAGCATGGCAAGATGGTACAATTTAGCAGAATCCACGACCAGCTTAGCTATTCATCCAAGCGCTGCTTCTGCGTCCTATGTAAGTGATATTATGGAGAACGATAGCGCTAATAAGATCAAAAACAGCGTTCAGGTCGAAGGCTTCAAAATCGTAACGATTGGTTTAGCCGCTGCTTCAAAATAACCAAATCAAAAAATAAAAAGATAAAATGCAAAGAGGCAGTCTCCCAAGGTTATGCCATTATCACCTAGGAGTCTGCCTCTTCATGCTTCATGCTGAGCGCAATTTTTCATATCATTAGTGTGGCACAGCTGGCTCTTCATCCGCAATGCCTCTTTGTCGTCTATATTCCTTCGGCGTGCAGCCGACCTGCTTTTTGAACAGCTTCGAGAAATGAACCGGGTCCTTATACCCTACCTGAAATGAGATTTGATACACTTTGTATTTGATGTCGCCTAACATTTCCTTCGCCTTCTCAATCCGTATTTCTGTCAAATATTCCAAAAAGGTTTTCCGTTTCTCCTTCTTAAAGAGCTTGCTCAGCCATACCGGCGTCACATGAACGGCCATTGCAACACTCTGAAGAGTTAAGCTTTCAGCATAATCCCTATGCAATATTTTCTCCGCCTCATAAACGATCTGGCTCGGCGTATTGGACAGCTTGCGGAAATCTGCTGCAATTGCAAGTAGGAACAGCTCTGTTTGCACACGCAGCGACTGCAGTGTATCGTATTGCTCTAATAGCTCCCACACCGCGATCGGATTGCTGCCCAAGTTTTTGCTTGGGACACCTGCCGCCGCTGCTCTGCGAAACACCTCGAACAGCCATTCAAATATTTTTTGCTGAATGTCACGCAATTGATTGAGACGCCAGGCTTGTACCATCTCCACAAATCGATCCATCGCTGCTGTAATTTCCTCATCCGTGCCATACTTCACGAGATCGAGCACCTCTTCAGGCTCGCTAAGCGACAAGTCACTCCCGTCACCCTCATAAAATAAACCCTGCTCCGTAAATAATCGATTGCCTCCGTATACAGCCTTTTGCTCCAATACGTTTATCGCTTCCGCATACATTTCATGAAGATTTTCAAATGTACAAGGTGTTGTTCGCATGCCAGCGCTTGCTTTCACCTTAACGAAATCGTTGATTCGCTGTAAGCAAAGCTGCGCCATGCCCCGACTCAGCTCCGCATGCTCTGGCCGCGAGCAGCTGAAAATGACAATCCATCGATTGCTGCTGTCCATGCAAAGCGCAAAGGGGTGAGGATAATCTTCCTCCAGCGTTTGATTGACCACATTGCCGATTCCGAACAATATTAAATCCTTTTCCTTCGTATGGCGATTCTCGATTGCTTTCAAATCATCAGCTTCCACAACAACAAGCGTCATATGCTGATTCGCTATCCACTCCAAATTCAAAGTCTGCAAGCGATGTCTTCTCCGTGCTTCACGGTAAGGATCATAGTCCTGCTCAATCATTTCTCTGAGCAGCTCCTCGCGCATTTTTGGAATCGCAAACCTCACTTGATTAATAAGCTGCTGTTCATTATGCTGGTCCATTCTCTTTCGGTGGATATGATCCATCGTTTTTCTAACGATTTGGGTCAGCTCGTCCAAATTGATCGGCTTCAGGATATAGTCCATAACGCCGATTTGAATCGCCTGCTTCACCAGCTCAAAATCATCATACCCGCTTACAACAATCGCTTCCGGTTTATAATTTTCAACGGCAGTCAACGAACGAAGAAATTCCAGCCCCGACATCCGGTTCATTTTAATATCTGTGACGATAAGATCCGGTCTCATATCTAGTGCAAGCATTAATGCCGTATCCCCATCATCAGCCAGCAGTACCTCGTCAATTCCGAATGTTTCCCATGGAAAGCGGTTACGTAAACCTTCGCGGATTTCGAATTCATCGTCCACTATTAAAGCACGCAGCATCCTCTCACCTTCCCCTTCATGCATTTTCAAAGATGTTCAATACGGAACCATTACCTAACTACATACTACCTGACTGTATTTCGGATTACACGGGGGTAATTGCAAACTTTATGGTGTAGTATTAAATAAACGGATGCACCTGCGCACCTTCATACAATCATCAAAAGACAAACTCACTCAAAAATAAAAGCAGCTGTCCCAATAGGTCTCAAAAACCTGCTGGAAACAGCTGCTTCTCGTGTTATAACAAGTTCAAAATCGGCTCGTATACTCCGTACAGCAGAATATAAAATGCCGCTCCGAGCGCTGAGCCTATATAAGCTCCGTTCAAACGAATACGCTGCAGATCGGTCTCGACCTTGCTCTCGATGAAATGCACCAGCTTTTGCTCTGTGAAGCTATCAAGCGTCTTGCGTACGATGATTCCGATTATTGCATGCTCGGTTTCAATCATCTTCTGCACGAATTTCTGCACGTATTGCTCCAGCCAGCCCTTCGTTTCCTCGTTTGCTTTGAACCACTCCCAGTATGACATAATGAACTGATTAATCAGCTCCTTAATATCGGATGGATTGACGGAATGTTTCTGCGGCAAGGCTAGCTGCTGCTTCGGTTCGCTGATCAGCAGCTGTCTAAAGTTGCCGAGCAAAGCTTCAATAGAAGGAAGCAACGAGATCTTCTCAATCACTTCATCTCTCCATTCATCTACAGCAGCCGAAACATCCTCGCGGTGCTGCAAATTGTCGGCAAGCTGCAGCACCATTTCCTCCAGTAAAACACGAAGCTCATGCTCAGGATTCCGCAAATCATTAATAAGCAGCTGCAAATCGTCAAACAGCACATTTGTAGCATCGTCGAGATTCAGCGCATTCGTTGACTCAGCGATCTCCACTGCCATTTTTTTGAGCCACTTGGAGAAGATACTGCCTTGATTTACAAACTTCTCCTTCTCCTTGCCAAGCAGCTCACGAATGACAACCTTGGTTTGTTCTTCCGCTGCGCGTGCCGCTGCAAACTCAACGATCTGGCTAACCCAGCTTTGGAAATTGCCTTTAGCCATCACCCATTTGAGCGCCTTGCCCGCGTAAGGCGACAAGTTGATCTTGCCTAAGCTTTTCCGTGCTTTCTCATCCAATAAGACGGATAGACCTTTAATATCCAGCTTGGCAAGCAGACCAGCCACCAGCGTCCAGCCTTGCTCAGCGAGCATGCCGTTTGGTCGGCGATCGATCCATGAAATGCCGATCTCTACAAGCGATATTTGCTTTACCTTTTCCTTTAACAAATCTTTGCTGAGCAGCTGCTGCTCGACCATATTCGCGACGCCTTCAATCAGCTTATCGCGATTTCTAGGAATGATCGCTGTATGCGGAATCCACTTCCACCCAAATGGGTGGCGGAACAATACCGTGACAGCAAATAAATCAGCTAATGCGCCAACGAGCCCCGCTTCGGTCGTGTAGAGCAGCATCCGTGCCCACCACTGGTCTGGGAAGACATATAAGCAGCAAGCCGCAATGACGAACAAGGCGGCAAGCAATATTAAGCTGCGGTTTGCTTTTTTTCTCATAGCCATTTATGCTCGCCCTCCAATCCAAAACGTCGCTAGATGCAGGACTACGCCGATAAGCGCTCCGATACCGATTCCGTTAATCCGAATGTACTGCAAATCGCGTCCCGCTTTCTCTTTAACCAGCTCGATAAGCTCTTCTTCAGAGAAGCTGTTCAGCTTGTCAGTTACCATTTTGCCGATAAAAGAATGCTTCTGCTCCACCCATTTCAGCAGCGTCGTCTTCACGTATTGATCCAGYCGAGTAAGCAGCTCTGTATTTCCCACTACATAAGCTATTCCTTCTTCGACTTTATTCTTGATCCAAGGATAGCGCACTTGCTCGCCTTCCGCATTGGAAGCCGCAGCGAGTCGAATGGACTCCAGTCCACGCTGGATGAACGCATCGAGCTTAAGCTCATCCTTAACAGATGCCAGAAGCGTTGTTTTCCCCGCTTCTATCCGGCTGCGCAATTGTTCATCCGTACGCAGCCTTGCAACAAATTGCGCAATGAAAGCTTTGATTTCCTTGCGCTGCGGGTGGTCTTCAGCATGAAATTTCTGTAGAAAAGATACCAGCCACTCCTGCAATCGTCCGCTAATATTTGCCGCTTCCAGCCCTGCAGAGAAATCGATCAGCTTCCTTCTAAACTTATCGCCTTCGTAGGAACGAATGGCTGAATCGACGATTTGGCCTACAACAGCGCCAAATGGTGCCGATTTCACAATTTTGATAAGCTCCGGAATGATAAACTCGATAATCCGATCATCGTAACCATTTTTAATGGTCCAATCGCCAGCATCGGCAGCAATGTCTGCTACAGGAATCGAATCGGCATGCTCGAGAAGGAAGGTTTGAACGGTTTTGGCCAGTTCCTGCAAATCAATGGTCGTAATTACATCATCCGCCAACTGCTGCAAAATGTCATTCACACCCTGTTCGCCGCCGTGCTGCTTCAAATATGTGACTAAAACGTCTGCAATATTGTATTCGTCAAGCCTCTCCCTAATATTCGGGATGGTTAACAATTCATTTTGAACCATTTGGACAAGCTCGCCAATCAAGCGCTCACGATTCCGAGAAATGATGTTGGTTCCCATCCAGACCGGCCACTTTATTTGCAAAGGATTTCCAAACAATGCGCTAACCGCAAAGGAATCCGCCAGTCCGCCGATCGTTGCAGCACTAAATAAGGAAAATAACAGGCCTCCAATAAATGTTTCATGAAAGGGAAAAGCTGCCAATATTCCGATCGCTGAGAAAAGAAGCGCTAAATCCGCTTTTTTCTTAATACTGAATTTGTTCATACACAAGCTCCATTCCTGATGATCGTTCCACATCAATTATCCCATATGTATAGGGTGTGAAACAATGGAGTTTCTATAATCTGAGAATTGATCTTTATAAGGATTAAGCGCTGCTGCTTTTAGGGCTTTTTTTCAGCTTCCGCGGCACTAATGAATCGCTCTTAGAAACTTGCCAAATGCCTAAGCAAACAAACGCTCCCCCTACGAGATGAGACCATGAGAAAGGTTCGTTTAAAATGCCGTAGGATAGAAGCACAGTGCTAAGCGGAATGCAGCTTGTGTAGACAGCGGCTGTTCCCGCACTAACTTTTGAAACACCGCGAAACCATAATATATAAGCCAAGGCGGTAACGAAAATACCGTAATAAAACAACAGGCCGATATCGCCAACAGTTACACTGCTGAAATCGTATTGTTTAGCCTCAACAAGCGCAATAGGCAAAAACATGATGAATGAAAACAAGGTTACATAGGTTGTCCCAAGCAGTGAAGAGACATTGCTTGCGGTCATTTTGCGCAGGATCGTAAGCATCGATTCCCCAACAACTGCGCCTAAAATGAGCAAAAGTCCAATATACGAAGCTTGTGACGGAGGTGCAGAGGAAGGAATCAGCCATCCAGGCACCTGAATGCTAACAACACCCAGTATGGAGCAAATGATGCCTATTTTAATCGGATTCGTTAATTTTTCTTTTAAAATCATATACGAAAGGAAAGCAACGACCGCCGGCGTTAAGCTCGTCACAATACCCGCTTCCGTTGCGAGCGCGGTCCGCAGGCCATACAGCATGAATACGCGGAATAAAAACATCCCGAGAAACGCTTGCAGCAGTAAAAATAAAAAATCCTTTCTCCCGACTCGGAGCGAGGATTTGCCGCTTAGCATCAAAAACGGAATTAACAGCAATAAAGCAATAACAAGGCTAATCGCCTGTGACAAAAAAACCGGCATCTGCATCGTCGTTATTTTGCCGGCTACTATGGAGCTTCCGATGAGAATAGCGGCTATGGTCAGCTCAAAATACGCAATAATACGAGAATGATTCACATTCAGCAACCCCTCTACTTTTGTTTCATGTATACTGTAGCAAAGGGGCGTTAGCTGGTTGTAGTGCCATTAAACAGGCATTTTCATAGTACCACTTCCAAAGGAGTCTGGATATTTTGTGGCTGTCCATCGATAGACAAGCGAATTTGCCTATGTTTCGCCAGGTTTTCAACTCACTCCAAGGTGCTATTCTCTCGGGTGAGCTGCCTGCTGGCTACAAGCTTCCATCTACTAGAGAGCTTGCCTCGCAGCTTCATGTCTCACGCAACGTGATTTTGGAAGCCTATGAGCTTTTATTGGCTGAAGGATACATAACAGGCCGCTCTGGTGCAGGAACTTATGTCGCTCAAGGAGCCTGCTTGCTTGGCTTCACGAAGGCGTCACCGTTACCATTACCCGCTTCATTAGCACAATCGACGAACACATCAGAGCTCGATTTCATCTCGTTTCGTACGGGCCTGCCAGCACTGAATCTTTTTCCGATGAAAAAATGGGGCTCTATTTTGCAAAGTGTATGCATGGATTCCTCTATTGCTGAATTAGGTTATGGAGATCCGTCCGGCGATTTGGAATTGCGTCGTCTGCTATCCAAGCAGCTGTGGATTTCAAGAGGAGTCGTCAGCAATCCCGAACAAATTATAATTACAAACGGTGCGGTACAGGCGCTTCAGCTGATTGTTAAGCTGCTGCTGAGAGATGGGGAAGATGTTTTAGTCGAGGATCCGTCCAATGTAGATTTAAAGACGATATTAACTTCTACAGGAGCCGCGCTACATGGCATTCCCGTTGACGATTCCGGCCTATTAACCCACAAGCTTCCCGTAGACCTTCTTCCAAAATGCATTTATGTCACACCCTCTCATCAATTCCCGCTTGGCGGCATTTTACCAATACAAAGGCGGATTGAATTAGTTGAATACGCCCGCCAAAACGGCAGCTATATCCTCGAAGATGATTATGACAGCGAATTCCGGTATGACGGCGCTCCTATCCATTCACTCCAAAGTTTATGTCCTAAGCAGGTAGTCTATATTGGAACCTTCAGCAAAGTCATGTTCCCTTCGCTGCGAATCGGCTATATGATTGTCCCTGAACCGCTAGTCGAGCCCTGCCGTCAGCTTAAGCGGCTGTCTGACTATCAAACGCCTATGATTGAGCAGCTCGCTTTGATTCGTTTCATGAACAGCGGATCGCTTAATGCTCATATTTTAAAAATGAAAAAATTGTACAAAAAGAGACGCCAGCTCCTGCTTGATGCTTTACATGAGCAAATTCCCCTGCCTTACCAAATATGTGGACGAGCGGCTGGTTTGCATCTGGTCGCTCAGTTTGAAGCGCAGCTGCCGGAAGATTTAATGAACCGGTTGGAAGCAGCATCTGTATTTGCGGCTTTGCTGCCGAATAACCGGATGCTGCTTGGATACGGGCATTTGGACGATCAGCAAATTTATGAGGGCGTCCGTCGGATTGGCAAAGCCCTCAAGAATTGAATGTCTCCAGCCGAGAAAAGCCGGCAAAGCTAAGAAACCAGCTGCACCCGATTATCAGGTACAGCTGGCTTCTTAGGCAAACCCTTACTTCGGAGAAAGCACGTACCCGCTTCCGGCACTCACCGTCCATGATACAAGCCCATCCTTGCTGAATACGTCTTTCACCTCATGGCCATCTTCCCTAACGATGAGCGGAATGCTGCTTTGAACGACACAGCTATTAGCTGCTGCAGCACGTATGCGAGCCTCAACAAGCAAGCCATTTGACCAGCGGATGTCCACCTCGAAGCCGCCTCTTGCACGGAGACCTGTCACTTCTCCATCCGGCCATGCTTCCGGCAAAGCAGGCAATACATGCAGGCTGCCCGCATGGCATTGAAGCAGCATTTCCGTTATGCCTGCAGCGCCTCCGAAGTTGCCATCGATTTGGAACGGAGGATGATTATCAAACAGATTTGCCAGCGTGGAATGACCTAGCAGATCTTGCACATTCGCATACGCCTTCTCCCCATCCTCAAGCCTTGCCCAAAAATTAATAATCCACGCTCTACTCCAACCCGTGTGACCGCCGCCGCTTGCAAGCCTTTGATCTAGCGTTACTCTGGCAGCATTTGCCCATTCAGGTGTCCCTCTAACCGTAAAGCGCTTACCCGGATGCAGGGCGAATAAATGTGAGATATGACGATGTCCCGGCTCCGCTTCCTCGTAATCCTCCATCCATTCTTGAATTTGCCCATGCTTGCCGATTGCAGGCTCCGGCAAACGGGCTCTCATATTGTGCCAAAGTTCCTGCTCCGATGAGTCGATGCCGAGCTTTTTCGCCGCTTCTGCACAAGCCGTAAACAATTCATATAAAATTTGACTATCCATCGATGCACCGATGCATAACGTACCCGATTGTCCATTTGGCAATAAATAGGTGTTCTCAGGAGATACGGAAGGATTCAATACGAGCAGGCCATCCTCTGTTTCCGTCAAGAAATCCACAAAAAATTGTGCCGACTCCTTCAAGGTTGGATATATCTG
The DNA here is from genome assembly GCF_052113545.1 of Paenibacillus sp. TAF43_2. Lineage (NCBI taxonomy): Bacteria > Bacillati > Bacillota > Bacilli > Caryophanales > Paenibacillaceae > Paenibacillus > Paenibacillus sp. TAF43_2. The sequence goes on along the minus strand of NZ_JBFRDK010000033.1, from coordinate 27,415 downwards.
CTCAAGAAAAGCATCATTAAGGCCATACTCATAATGCTCCCACATATGCAGGCAAAGCCAAGCCGCACCAAGCGTCCAATACGAGGCTGGCAAATAAATGTCCTGTGGAGCGGTATCGCCCCAAATATCGGTATTATGATGAGCGACAAAACCTCCACAATCGTACATTGCTCTTGCGGTTATTCTGCCAGGTTCACGCATCCGCTCGATGAGATCAAATAATGGCTCATGGCATTCTGCCAGATTGCCCGCTTCTGCCGGCCAATAATTCATTTGTGTATTAATATTAATCGTATATTTGCTGTCCCATGGCGGCAGCATCTTCTCATTCCAGATGCCTTGCAAATTGGCAGGAAGCGAGCCCGGACGACTGCTTGAAATAAGCAAATAGCGGCCAAACTGATAATATAAAGCCATTAATCCAACATCGGGACTGCCTTCTTGAACTTGCTTTAAGCGCTCATTTGTAGGTACATCGGCAGCATTCGAATGAGCAGCATCCGTTAAGCGAAGCTGTACCCGCTTTGACAATGAAGTGAAATCTTGAATATGGCGCGATTTCAACTCATCATAGCTTATTAAGCCAGCACGGACTCCTGCATGGACAGTGTATGTCTCCGGGTCAGCATGACGGAAAGAAGTTGCTGCGGTTAATAGAAGCGTTACGCTATTGGCGCCTTCCACGATGAGATGCTCGCCAATAATTGATACTGAACCGCCATCCGCAACCGCGCGCAATGAAGTTCGGAAATCAGATCCGCCTGAACCGCCGCACATGCCGCGCATCACAATCGTATTCTCGTCTGCTTTCACCAGCTCGTCATAGTAGCGATTGCTGCCGCGCAGTAAACGAGCTGTAAAGCTGATGCTTCCCGGTTTATCTGCTGAGAATCTTGTAACTAGCGCTTCATCTGGGAAACTAGCAAATGTCTCACGAGCAAAATACACGTCTCCTTTAGTAAAGGTTACACTTGCAATACCGTTGGTGATATCGAGAGCTCGGACATATTCTCGTACTTCTTCTTTCGAATCATATCTTAAGTTTAGCTCTAAATCTCCAAGCGGCATATAGTGCCTCTGCGTCTCGGGAACGCCAGATAAAGCCATCGCAGATAAATCATGCGCTTCATGCAGTCTTCCCTCACTCAGCAGCTCACGAATTTTCGGCAAATGCGGCAGTGCATCTGGATTGTTGCGATCACGCGGTCCGCCATACCATACGCTGTCTTCGTTCAGAGCAATCCGCTCACGGCTTATGCCACCAAATACCATGCCTCCGAGCTTCCCATTGCCAACAGGCAGCGCTTCCTCCCAATTGGAGGCAGGCTCCTTATACCATAAGCGCGTTTCTTCAACCAGCGTCATCTTCCAATCCCCTTTTCATTCATTCATCTTTTATTTAAGAGAACAATCCATTACTATATTAATAATCCTTCAAAAAACATTGGATGGCGGTGCCGCAGGTGGATAGAACAAGTGAACAACATGCGTTATCTGAGCTGCTGCAGTCGCTGCAGCTAAAATTGCTTATGGCGCATAAAACGCAAGTCTCTCTAAATTGGGGAGAAACCGACTCTGTTCCCGAGTACAATAAGCTTTATTTTATTTGCGAGGGGGAAGGCTGGATTCGCATCGGCAACGACGACTATTATCCTAAACCCGGCCAGCTGTTTCTCACTCCTGCGCATACAAAGATATCGTTCTCCTCTTTAAATCATCGCCCATACTTAAAGTATTGGTGCCATTTCAATATCATGGCAGGTCCACTTGATCTTTTTCAGTGGATTGGAGTTCCTCTCTGCATCAATATTAAAAATACGAGCAGCATGACGCGCTTGTTCCATGATCTCATTGAATGGCATAAACAAGATTCAATCGTTGCTAGGCTCCGCGAAAAAGCTGTATTGCTAGAAATCATAAGCTGTTTTCTCGAATCCGTTCCGATTCGCGTACTGCAGCACCGAACCGAGGAGATGAACCGTTTGAACGTCATACAGCAATATGTAGACAGTCGTCTTCATACGAGCATCAGCGTCGATCAAATGGCCGAATCTGTTCACCTTCATCCCAACTATTTCAGCTCCTATTTCAAAAAACATTTCGGGATGCCTCCGCTTAAATACGTCAGCCGCAAACGAATAGATCGCGCCAAACAGCTCTTAACGACAACTTCTCGCAGTATTAAGGAGGTTGCCGATCAATCTGGTTTTAAAGAAACGAATCATTTCACGAAATTTTTCCGTAAAGAAACAAATCTAACCCCAACCGATTATCGAACAGCCTATGCGGAGAAGCGATCGCTTCAAGGCGATAATTCAATTATAAAAGCGCATTCATAATGTGACGATGTAAGAAACTAAGGTATAAGGGTATAATTCTAAGGGTCTGGCTACTAATGGCAATAAAAAATAGGACAAGCAGCTGTATCAGCCTGCTTTGTCCTATTTTTTTTTTAATGATGATAAGAAGAGATCATTGTCCAATCGGCATCCGTTAATTGATTGATTTGCCATACCGCAACACCGCGCAAGCCAAACGCTTTCGCTAAACGTATTTTGGCTTCGATGCTTTGCGTATTCTCATACCAGAGCAAATGCGAGCCTCTATCGTCCTTAAACGTAATTTGATTCAAAAAGTACGGCAGCTGCATGACGGATTTGGTATCCGCAGCTGTTAAGCGACTTTCTACAGCTGCGATGGATGGCGACCGGAAAAACTCTACAGTACCGTCTGCCTTTGTTGTCCATTGGTTAGCCTGCTTAGAAATGCCTAGCTTCAGCTTATCTGCTGGAATATACGAGAGTATATTGCGTACGGAATCGCCAACAAGCGTAAGCGGCGCAGACGGCAATCCACTTTCCTCATGCGTAAATTCATAGGCCATCAATATAACTTCATCAGCCAGTTCGCCAATTTGTTTGTAATCGTAACCTGCATAATAATAAGAAGGCGGTACAACTACCGTAAGTGATATTTCACTGCTTAGTTCTGCCTTAATTGCACGAAGCAGCTCAACGAAAGGCTGCTTATACTCAGCAGGTACCATGCCTTCAAAATCAATCGCCACTCGCTCAAAACCGTACAAAGGATTAGCGGCTGCCTCGGCTACAGAACTAACAAATGCTTTGCGAGCTTCAGCATCGATTATAAAATCACCAAGCTTCTGAAGCGTTGTATTTCCAAAGATCATTAGCGTCTTCGTTGAACCACTCGTTTCTGCCGCTGTTAGAGTCTGCTTCCAATCGCTTGGCGGCGACAAAAGAACGGATGCTTTGCCCGCTCCCTGGTAGTCAAGCTTAGCCCAGTCAAAGATAACCTCATCTGCGGCGGCGAATCTATCCAGTTTCTTGTAAGGTCCACCTGCTGCAAAAAAAGCTGATACCTCAAGCTGGCGGCTTTCGCTTTGGGAGCTGATCATCCGATCAACAATGGCGGCTGCTTCACGTCGTGATAACGACTTTTTTGGAAGAAACAAGCCTTTATTGTCCCCTTGCATAATGGAATCCGCGTATGTACGCAGCACGTATGGTGCAAGGTTTTTATCCACTTGATTCATATCGGCAAAGGCCGCTTTCTCGCTAGCTTCTTGCCAGCCTGTATCTAACCATTGCTGCTTCTCTTCTGCCGTTTTTCCTTGGAGCAGTGCAAAAGCCGTTAAGGCTGCTACTTCCTCACGCTTAATATTTTGGCTCGGATTAAATTTCCCATTTACGATGAGCAAATCCAACCAACCAGCGTCATATGCGGGTTTAATAAAGGCATAAGACCAACGATCCTTGGCTACATCAGAGAGTCCAGCAGATTTCTCTTTATCTATCACCGGTTTAACGGATTGTACTAGCAGCTTTACGAATGCTTCTCTCGTAAGTTCGGCGCTTGGACGAAAGGTTCCATCCTCATATCCAGAAACGACTCCAAGTGCGACTAAACGATAAATAGATTCGGCTGCCCAATCCTTAACAGGTACATCACGATAGGGCTTTAATTGCGCATCATACGCAAATGCCTGCATGGCGTTTCCCAGCATAAACATCAGCAGGATTCCAATAATAACGGTTGTTTTCCCTTTGAACCTCACTACATCCTCTCCTTTATGAGCATAGCTCTCACTCTATCGATTATTCGATAGAATCATATCCTATATTCCATAAAAAGTCTAATAGACCCAACTTTTGGTCATCAAAATGACCCTATCATTAACCCATTTTTCTTAATATAGTTTTTAGTCTAGTTAAAAATGGTTATTCATCCAACCTTAAAAAATGGTATAAACGTACACTAAATGATCTAGGGAGGTGTCTTTAGTGAGCTGTTTGCGTAGAAAAAAGCGCTGCAAAAACATACGTGTAATAGTATGCAGATCCAGAAAAAGAAAAAAACGCTGTAATAGAGTTGTTAAAAAGATTGTGAAGGTAACATGTCCTCCTCCTCAAGTAAATGTAACTGCTCCGGCAGGACCAACCGGACCTCAAGGACCCCAGGGTATTCCTGGTTCAGTAGGAACAACTGGTGCGACTGGCACTAATGGGGCACCTGGAGCTGCTGGCGCAACTGGCGCGACTGGCACTAATGGAGCACCTGGAGCTGCTGGCGCAACTGGCGCGACTGGCACTAATGGGGCACCTGGTATTACAGGCGCAACGGGTGCAACGGGTACTAATGGGACACCTGGTGCGACTGGTACTAACGGGGCAACTGGAGCTACAGGCGCAACTGGCGTAGCCGGAGGGGTATTAAGCTTCGCTGATTTTTTTGCATTGATGCCGCCTGATAATGCAGCAACAGTTGCTGTCGGTGCAGATGTAAGTTTCCCGCAAGATGGACCTACTAGCGGAACTAACATTACTCGTACTGGTGCTACTACGTTTAACTTAGCTGTAATTGGAACGTATCAGATTTTGTTTCAAGTAAGTGTGACCGAACCGGGGCAGCTGATTTTAACCGTTAATGGCGCTGATCTAGCTTATACAGTGGTTGGCCGAGCAACAGGTACTTCTCAAATTGTAGGGATGGCTCTTATACAAACGACTGTCATTAATTCAATACTCACCGTGCGAAACCCTGCGGGCAATTCCACGGCACTTACGATCACACCTCTCGCTGGAGGAACAAGACCTGTTTCAGCTCATCTTGTTATTACGCAAATCGCATAATCGCAAGCAGAATGACTGTTATTGAAACATCCAAAAGCATAAGAATGATGCAGTCTCAAAAGTAATAAGTACGCTAGACAGAGAGCACACTATGAACAAAAATGTTGGGAAACATGAAAAAATAGCGGTGGAGGACTATTCCTGTCCGCTATTTTTCTGTTTTGGTCTATAGCTGCTTGGTTAAGCAGATTGTAGGCAAGCGAAAGACACCCGACCTCTAGACTTACCTTAGGCAAGCCGCGAATCAGAAAACGCCAAAATCCCTGGTTATTCTTGATCTGACCGTATACACTTCCGGATTCAATTATTCGTCTTACCGACAACGAACGCATCTTTGTCCTTGTTATTACTACTTTAGGTAAGCGAGTTTACACTTTTTCTTTATTTTGATGCTATTTTGAGATGTGTCCAACACCAATCTCCGCGATCTATGTCCAGCTATCCTGTACGATTGCAGGAACTTCGGCCTTTTTAGCTGTGTTGGAGAGTTATGTTGTATTTTCGCAATAACTTGCTATATGGTCTGTCATTTTAGCACTTTAAGAGCGCTTATATTGTAGGAAATACAATATAGCTACACGTAAATGTGAGAAAGATGCCGCTATCCTGCGAATATGCATGATAGAAAATAATGAAGAACAATGTAGAAGTACATATTTGCCTAATTAGAAAAGGGGTTATCCCAAAAGGGTAAATCGGTGTGAAAGAATCCCATAGTATGTGCAAAAGAACCTTCAAAACCACTATGAAAGTGAATCTGAAGGTTCTTTTTTTGCCAGCATATTACGTGAAGTGTGGGGGCTGTATGATTAGGAAATTCTTTAGGTACAGCCCCTTTTAAGTTTATATCGTTCCATTAGTTAAAAAACTTTTATTCTCTGCTTCCCATATCATCAATGATACGAGTTGCTTAATGGCTTCCATTCGGCCCTTGGTTTTCCGTTTGAGCGCCGCCCTTGCCTTGATTTTCTGATGGAGCTTTGTTGCTTTGGTTATTAGAGTTGCCTCCACCGATACCTTGGTTATTGCCTTGACCTCCGCCAATACCGCCACCTTTGCCACGGTTTTCTCCTTGGCCTCCGCCAATGCCGCCGCTTTTACCGCGGTTTTCTCCTTGGCCTCCGCCAATGCCGCCGCTTTTACCGCGGTTTTCTCCTTGGCCTCCGCCAAACCCGCCGCCTTTGCCACGATTTTCTCCTTGGCCTCCGCCAATGCCGCCGCTTTTGCCACGGTTTTCTCCTTGGCCTCCGCCAAATCCGCCGCCTTTGCCTTGGTTCTCACCATAACCTCTGCCAGCTCCGCCGCCTGCACCGCCACCAGTTCCGCCGCCTGCTCCGCCACCAGCTCCGCCGCCTGCGCCACCTCCAGCTCCGCCGCCTGCACCGCCACCAGCTCCGCCGCCTGCACCGCCACCAGTTCCGCTGCCTGCGCCACCACCTGCTCCGCCGCCTGCACCGCCACCTGCTCCTCCGCCTGCACCGCCACCAGCTCCGCCGCCTGCACCGCCACCTGCTCCGCCGCCTGCACCGCCACCTGCTCCGCCGCCTGCACCGCCACCAGCTCCGCCGCCTGCACCGCCACCTGCTCCGCCGCCTGCTCCTCCGCCTGCACCGCCGCCCGCACCGCCACCAGCTCCATTGCCAGCGCCTTTACCGTTGCCGAGTCCTTTTGCTTTACCTTTCCATTTTGCTTGCGTTTTTGCCTTCGTTGCTGCTTTCTTCTCCGAATAGGAATAAGAAATAGATTGTAGTGTTTTAGCATCTACGGCGCCTGTTGTAGGCAAGCCATGTGTTTTTTGATAATATTTTACGCCGCGCACTGTAGAAGGCCCATAACGACCGTCAATTTTACCAGAATAGCTGCCCAGAGATTTCAGCATGCCTTGAATAACATAGACATCTGGACCCTTAGCATTTTTGCCAATCGCTTGACCAGTATGAGGCATACTGAACATCAATGTGATCGCGAGTAATGCAGCACCTATGTACCTTGCAGCAAACCTCCCAATCTTATTGCGTTGTTCATCCAATCCAATTGCCTTTTTATGTTGTTGCATGCAAAATACACCATCCTTTTTGATTCTTGAATTTAACTCCCCCCTTACTATCCCCAAATATTTAATTTCATTCCACACTGAATCAATAAAAAAAAGCGGATCGCTTATTTGCGCTCCGCTACTCTTCTACATCTTATTTGAAAATACTTATGCCAAACCACCGAGCTTGCACGAAATTTGTGATGCAGCCGCTTTTACATATTGGATCACATTGGGAATTTCATTCTCGTTAAGCCGATGGATAGGTCCTGCTGCAGATAAGCTGGCTACGATTCGCTGCTGAGGATCAAAAATAGGGGCAGCAATTGCGAAAGCATCCGTATCCACCTCACCCAAAGTAAAGCAATAACCCGCTTCCCTAATACGATGCATTTCTTGCAAAAGCAATGGTTTGCCGGCATCTTCGCCAAAAAGCTTGCACATTTCTTCAATAACTTTGTCATTTTCATTAGCGAGCAGCGTTTTCCCTGAAGCGCCTGAATTAAGCGGCAATATTCTGCCATTTTCAATAGAAAGCCTAATCAAACGTTTACTCGTTACATTTTCGATACAAATGGCTTTGGAACCGGAGCGGACAAAAAGCACCGTCGTTTCATTCGTAAGTGCAGTGAGATCCTCCATTATCGGCCTCGCAATCGTAAGAAGCTCCTTCTCGATTTGCTGCGATAAGCTTCTTGCTAAATCAAAAATACGAAGACCTAAACCGATTTGCCCTCTGCCCTTGCGCTCTACGAAACCATTTTTTATAAGTGTTTGAATAAAACGATATGCGGTACTGTCGGGGATGCCTACCTTCTCCGCAATTTCACTAACCGTGAGCGTTGCACCCGATTCAGCGAGCACGAATAAAATATCGATAGCACGTCCTAATGTTTGAGTTCCATTCATCATTGCACCTCAAAATATTTACAATAGTAGTCAATTATAAGGATCAGTATATCATACCCTTTGTTCTCCGCGTGCTCTGCGCATCGTTGATTTTTCAACTTGCAGCAAAATCGTATTTGTAGATAAAGCTAATAACGATACGAGCAGCGTGCCCCATACCATTTTTGGCACTGAGTTTTGATATAAGCCTTCGAATAAAATACCGCCTAACCCGCCGGCATTAATCCACGCCGCTATGGTTGCGATACCTATTACCGATACCGATGCTATGCGAATGCCGCCAATAATGACAGGCAGTGCCAACGGCAGCTCGATATGGACGAACAGCCTCCACTTGCCATAGCCCATTCCTTTGGCTGCTTCAATAATCGAAGGTTCAATCGATTGAAAGCCTGAAATGACATTTCGCACCAATATCAGCTGACTATATACCACTAATGCGATAATCGCCGGCTTGCTGCCGAGGCCAACTAGCGGAATAAGCAAAGCGAACATCCCGAGGCTTGGAATCGCATAGATAATGCCGAGTACGGACAAAATAGGAACGGAAATCCGCCGATGCCTCGACAGCCAATAACCTAATGGCAGCGCAATAACAAGTGCGATAAATAACGAAACAAAGGTGAGATAAATATGCTCCAGCAACGAGGTTAACAAATCATCATAATGGCGGGTTAAATAGTCAAGCATTCCTCTCACCTGCCGTTCTGCAGCTTCAATTGCTCAAGCGTTATTTTGCCAATGATTTCATGTTCGGTATTTTCCACAGCAACATACGGTGCATTTTGCTGCAGCAGAATTTGAAGCGCCGACTTTAAACTATCACCAGCGGGCATACGGGGAATATCAGATCCAGCCGGTTCTTCCAGCGCAATCATTTTCTCATCTGCCCGAATCAGGTGAAGCTGTTGGAACAAATCATCAGCTTGAATCAGTTGCGATACGAAAGCATTACTCGGCTTGGACATGATGGCAAGAGGCGTATCATACTGCTGGATCGTCCCTTCGTTCATCACGATCATATGATCGCCGAGCTTCATCGCCTCTTCCACGTCATGCGTCACAAACAATACGGTTTTGCCAAGCTCATGTTGTATTTGCTTAAAATCATCCTGCAGCTTTGTACGCGTAATAGCGTCAATCGCTCCAAACGGTTCATCCATCAGCAATATAGCTGGATCACCTGCCATCGCTCTAGCAATCCCTACACGCTGCTGCTGTCCACCTGACAGCTGCCGCGGATAAAGCTTCTTATAGCTTGCAGGCAAATGAACAAGATCCATTAAATAATCGATTCTCTCCGCTGTTTTTTGGCGTTCCCAGCCCAGTATATTGGGGACCGTTGCAATATTTTGTTCAATCGACAAATGCGGAAACAACCCTACCTGCTGGATTACATAACCGATGCTTCGGCGAAGCTCCGTCACGGGCAAGCTGCGAATGTCTTTGCCAAATATCGAAATCGTGCCTGCGGTCGGTTCAATAATTCGGTTTACCATTTTTAGCAAGGTCGTTTTGCCGCAGCCTGAAGCACCCAGAATCGTAACAAAGGAGCCTTGCGGAATAATAATGCTCGTTTCATTAACGGAGGGATTCGCAGACTTTGGAAATGTTTTGGACACCTGCTCAAAAATAATGGCCTCTTTGCTCATTTTATATCAACTCCTGTAGGAAGGGGGCTTCCCCAAAATGGAGAAACCCCGCTGCATTTAATTATGAATTATTTTTTCAATAAGCCTTGCTCTTCCAAAAATGCCTTCGCTACATCCGCGTATTCTTTCTTGTCGATATCCACTTGCGCGTTCAGCTTCTGAACAGTTGTGTTATCCAGCTTTGCAGAAATTTTGTTCAACACTTTAGCAATTTCAGGGTCCTTCTCGTTCAGCTCGCCACGAAGCACTGGAGCTACGAAGTAAGGAGGCCAAAACTTCTTATCATCCTCAAGCAATACAAGATCCGGGTTCGTCAAATCGCCATCTGTCGTGAAGCCAACTGTTACATCCGCTTCGCCATCTAGTGTTACGCGATATTTGATGCCATAATCAAACAGCTTGATGCTTTTGAAGTTCATTTTACCGTAGAAAGTATTTAGTCCCTTTAATCCGTCTTCGCGCTCTTCAAACTCAGGAACAGCAGCGAGGTTAAGCTCAGGAGCTAATTTCACCAAATCTGATATTTTGTAAAGATTATATTTTTCAGCAATTTTCTTTGTTGTAACGAGACCTTGTGAATCGTTTGCGTTTGTTGGCTCCAGCCAAACCAGGTTGAATTTCTCTTTGTAGCCTTTTGCTACAGTATCATATACGGTTTTGGCATCGGAGTTTGGCGGCAATTCCAATACGTTGATTAAGCCTGTTCCTGTATACTCCGGATAAAAGTCGATGTCGCCTTTTTTGAGCGCTTCATGGGCAACGAGTGTGCCGCCAAGATTGAGCTTGCGATCTACCTTGTAACCTGCGTCCTCAAGTGCCAGTGCGTACATTTCACCCAAAATCAATGATTCCGTAAAGTTTTTCGAGCCGACTTTAATCTTTTCTTTGCCTGAACCTCCCTTAGAAGAACAAGCGCTAATAACGAGTACCACACTTATAATCAACAATGCCAAGCTTACCCAATTCTTTTTCATCTGAATTTTCCCCTTTCATTATACACGCTGATATTTGGTTACTGCTCTTTCAATTCCAGCAAATCCGATCTCCGATAAAATAGCTAGCAGCGCTACCGGCAGCGCCCCGACAAGCAGCAATGAGAATTTGTACATGCCAAGACCGTTGATAATAAACGTTCCCAACCCGCCTCCTCCGATGAATGCGGCCAATGTTGCACTGGCGATAACTTCTACGGCGGCTGTTTTTAATCCTGACAGCAGCAGCGGAGCAGCTAACGGCAGCTCGATTTTCCGCATAATCATTTTCTCTCCCATACCAAGGCCTGAAGCAGCTTCAATAATCGCCGGCTCAATACCTCTAAAGCCCATGTATGTATTAATGAGAATAGGCGGACAAGCAAGCAGCGTTAATGCAACTAATGCCGGTGCAAAGCCAGTTCCCATGATCGGTAAAATAATGACTAAAACCGCAAGGCTTGGGATGACTCGCAAGGAGTTGAACAGTCCCATAATCGGACCGGTCAGCCACTCTTTCTTGGCACATAATATACCGAGCGGCACACATACGACGAAAGCAATAAGGAGCGCGTAGAGACTTATGCTTAAATGCACCTTGACCGCTTCCAAAAATCTGTCGCTGTTAGCAATCACATAGTCATAAGCTTCGAGGAATACATTCACTCGTTTGTCATCCTCCTTCCCCTTTGTATTATCACTAATCAATAACTTGTTACCACTATTATTAAACTTTATACCCCATTATGTCAATCGGAATTATTAATTTACATCATTTCCTAGCTGAATAAGAGTTTGCAGCAGTACGTTTGCTCCTGCTTCACAGTCCTCTTGGCTGCTCCATTCAAGTGGATGATGACTGATGCCATCCTTTGAACGTACCAAGATGAGCCCCATTTCCGCTAATTCACTCATGACCACCGCATCATGACCTGCGCCGCAAATCATATACTCCGCAGGCAAACCCGCATCCTCACAGCTATCTGCAATCACTTTTGTAATATACTCCGACGTTTGAACAGGCACAGCAGCATCTAATGTCCGGATAGCGCAGGTCAGCCCTCTTGCTGCAGTAAGGCGTGACAACTCGACTTTTATCGCAGCCTCCAGCTTATTGAGCGACTCCAAGGATTCATGCCGAACATCGAGTGTAAACACCGCTTCACCCGGAATTACGTTGATTGCAGCTGGCGCAAGCTTAAACGTCCCTGTTGTTACGACGCCCCCATACTTCACTGCGATTTGTTCCACAGCTAGCACAACCTCTGCTGCTGCAGGCATAGGGTCCTGTCTTAACTTCATGGGCGTTGTTCCTGCATGGTCCGCTCGTCCATGAATGGTCACTTCGAACCAGCGATGTCCATAAATCGCTGTTGCAATGCCAACCGCTTTATTCAGCTCTTCCAGAACTCGTCCTTGCTCAATATGAAGCTCAACATAGGCATGAATGGCTTCTGATCTGCGACTTGCAAGAGCTGCTTGATCAGGGTTCAAGCCGCCATGCTCCATCGCTTCGCGAAGCGACATGCCGGAAGAATCCGTAAGATCCAGCCACTTTTCATCCCAAGTATTTGCCATCGCACGGCTTCCCAAATAGCCGGATCCAAAGCGCACGCCCTCTTCGTCCGTAAAGCAAATAACCTCGAAAGGTCTATCATGCCTGATTGACTGCTCCTTGATCGTTCGCAAAACCTCAATACCCCCAAGTACACCGAGCGCTCCATCGAATTGGCCTGCTTGAATGACCGTATCGATATGAGAGCCCGTCACTACAGCTCCTGCCCGCGGCTCCTCCCCCTCCAATCGCCCAATTAGATTGCCCGCTTCATCCTGCCTGACTTCTAGTCCCGCTGCTTTCATTTCACTGATAATAAATTGCCTCGCTATAAATTCCTCATTGCTGAGCGATAGCCGTGTTACACCGCCGTTTGGATCTGCGCCGATTAAACCCAAAGCTTGAATCGAATCCCATAACCGTTTACCGTTGACCTGCACATGCTGAGTCTTAGCCATCATGCCACCCGCTTAAATCCTCCTTATCAAAATAAAGCAATGCGGCGGCTAGAGCCTGCGTACCCGCAGCAATATCATCCTCATCGGTCCATTCCTCGGGACAATGGCTTCTGCCATCCTTGCTAGGAACAAAGATCATGCCGATTGGCGCAATGCGCGCAAGCTGGTTCGCATCATGCCCCGCCCCGCTTGCGAGGTGAATAGCTGGAGCAACAGAAGCACAGGCTGCAAGCACTCCACCCAGCACAGACTTTTTGACAATGACGGAATCTGACTTCGACAGCAGCTCAAGCGACAAACGAAGGCCTCGCCTTGCAGCAATCTGGATCGTCTCCGCAGCAAAAGCGGCGTAAACCGCGTCAGCCACCGTACGATCAAGTGAGCGGATTTCAAGCTCAAACCGAACGAGGCCGGGCACAACATTGGATGCATTCGGCTCATTCGTCACTTTGCCGATCGTGCCTACGGCTACGCTTGCATGATCGTTGCAGTGACGTTCAAATGCTAAACCAATCTCGCAAAAGCCTGCCAGCGCATCACTCCGAAGCGTCATCGGCGTCGTCCCTGCATGATTTGGCGCACCTTTGAGCGTGACACGATAGCGATGAATACCTACGATACCGAGCACCGCCCCAAGTTGATGGCCTGATTGCTCAAGCACCGGACCTTGCTCGATATGAAGCTCAAGGTAGAGCGCTACATCACCCAGCTGCCTCGCCTCACTCATCAGCCGTTCGACATTTCCCCCTTGTTGATTAATCGCATCGCTAAGCTTCAGCCCAGTATCGTCGCGAAGCTCCAGCATCGCTTCAGGCAAATTGCCGACCATCCCCCTGCTCCCAATCGTGGAGATGCCAAACTCACTCGGCTCCTCTGCCGTGAAATCGACAATTTGCAGCGGATGCCGAAGCTGCGTTCTTGTTTGTTGAAGCAAACGGGCAATTTCTATGCCGGCCAGCACTCCTATGATTCCATCGAACCGCCCGCCGCCAGTAACGGTATCCGTATGGGAGCCAATCATGATAGGCGCTAAATTCGGATCGCTGCCAGGCAAGCTGCCTATCAAATTTGAAGCTGCATCCAGCGAAACAGACAGTCCCGCTTCCTCCATTTTCTCGGTCAGCCAGCGCCTGCCGTCAGCATACTGCTTCGTAAATGGACGACGCGTCCAACCGGGTTTAGATGGATCAACAAACATCGATAGATGTTCAATATCAGACATCATTCGAGATACACTTGGCACCAGTCTATCCATTTTGCTACCCATCCCATTCATTCCTCTCTCGCAAAATGATTAAGCAAGATGCTCTGCTTTAATAAATTCGCCATGACCCGCCTTGCCGGTAACAGCTCCCGCTTCATACACAAGCGTTCCCCTTACGAGCGTGTGCGTTACTTTTCCTTGCATACTCATTCCGTTATAAGCACTCCAGCCAGCGCTCGATTGAAGCTCACGCTCATCTAGCGTCCAAGCTGCAGCAGGATCGATAATCGCGATATCGGCATCGTAACCTTCAGTTAATCTGCCTTTGCGATGACCAAGCCCAAATACGTCAGCAGGCCTTTGACTGATCAGCCTGACCATGTCGGTAAGCGCCAATTTTCCTTTCGCCACTCCCTCGCTGTAAATAATCGGAAGCAAATGCTCTACTCCGGGAGCACCTGAAGCATTATTAAAAATATCCGCGTCTGATTTACGCCCAATTAGCCACGGAGCATGATCGGAAGTAATCATATCGATCGATCCTGTTTTCAATAGGTCCCATAAATCCTCTTTATCCTGCTTCGTGCGAAGCGGTGGATTGATTTTACCTTTCGCCTGCAAACGCGGCATATCTTCTTCACTTAGCGTCAAATAGTGGGTACAGGTTTCCGCAGTGACTTTCGCTCCAATTGAACGGAAATAGTCCACCAGCTGAAAAATACGTGGATACGTACAATGATATAAATGCAGCTTGACTCCTGTCTCATAAGCAAGCTCCATAGCGGTCAGCGCTGCTGCTGATTCACTTACTTTCGGCCTGCTCCAGCCATGCGAACGTGGATCTGCGCCTTGGGAGCGATATTTATCAATATATCTGCGGACGATCTCATCGTTTTCCGCATGCACGCCAACCGGACAACCTGTTTCAGCAATAACCGCAAACGAATCAAGCAATTGTCCGTCATCTATTCGCGGAAAGCGGAAGGAATCTGTATTAAACATCGACACTTTAAAGCCGCATGCACCGGCCTCGGCAAGCTGGCGGATATGGTCATAACCGTCTTGCTTATGAATCGTAACAAGCATCGCCATATCAACTATAGATTGCTGCTCCAGCTGCTGTTTTTTTTCCTCGAAAGCAGGAAGCGTGCAGATCATCCCCGTCGCATCATAAGGCATTTCAATAATCGTCGTTACGCCTCCGGCAGCTGCAGCCGCACTCGCTGTGTAAAACCCTTCGTCAAGCGAGCTGTAACAATGGACATGAGCGTCGACTGCACCAGGCAGCACATAGCTGCCTTCGGCATTAATTATTTCTGTTGTGTCAGACATGTCTGTGTCGTCTCTATCACCAATACGAACAATTTTACCGTCCTTGATTCCAACTGCGGAATGGTATGCGACGCCCCCTGGAAGTACGAGATTTCCATAAATGACGAGATCATAGCTGTTATTCACCATTTGCTCCTCCTTCGAATTGAATGCCGCTGCGAATAAGCTCATACATAGCAGAAATATCTGGGGTTAGCGGACGATCTTCCGTCAACATAGGCACTGCACTGCGAATTTGTGAATAAACAGCGGCCGAGCCTCTGCCTAATTCAGCTTGTATGCCGCGCAAATCAATGGCTTGGGCTGCATGCAGCGCTTCCATCCCTATAATGTAGGTTAAGCGATCGATGATGTCTTCGAGCTTACGAATGACGAGCGGTGTATTGTTTGCATGATCCTCCATATCGCCTGCCAGCGATAAATAATCAGCAGATACCGGATTAGAAAGCAAGCGGATCTCCGCATCAAGGGAGGTGTATGTTTTTTGAAGCGTTCCGAAAGCGATAGACTCCGGATTTGGGGCTAGAAACCTCTCCAGACCGGTAAAGGATGGCGTTCCGAGCTTAAGTGATCTGTAGCAGCTTATTTTCGATACATGACTTAGCGCAATCGCAACCATCTCAAACGCCACGGTCCATGAGGTTACGTCAAAGTTTGAGGAGGGCACTACTCTTCTTTCATCTATTAATACACAAGGATTATCATCAGAACCGTTTAATTGAATGAGCAGCAGCCTTGTCGCATAAGCAAGCGCATCACGAGCTGCGCCATGTACATGGCAAGCACTGCGAAAGCTGAGCGGATCTTGAATTTTATCGTTTTTACTTGACTGCTGCAGCGTTCCTCCTTGCAAATAACTTCTCACATTTGCCGCGCTTGCTGCAGCTCCCTCGAATGGCCTTACCTCAAATAACGCCGGATCAAGCGGATTCATGCATCCCCGAAGCGCTTCAAGCGACAATGCAAAAATAGCATCTGCCGTACCGAGCAGCTTTAAAGCTGCTGCTGCTGCCAGTGCACCAGTGCCCGCGGACAGCGCATTGGAGCTTACAATTGCCAGTGCATCCTTTGGCCCCAGCTTCACAGGAGTAATCTCCGCAGCTTGAATAGCCGTTTCCGCGCTCATCATCTGGCCTTTGTAATTCACATTTCCTTCTCCCATCATCGTTAAGCCGATATGAGACAAAACCGAGATGTCGCCTGCGCCAACAGATCCTCGAAGCGGAATGATCGGATGGATAGCTGCGTTAAGCAAATCCTGATACATGAGTACGACCGCAGGCTGCACACCTGTACAACCAATAAGCAATGAATTCAGCCTGGCAACGAGCACGGCCCGCACCTGCTGCTCAGAAGCAGCAGGCGCAATAGCCGCCGAATGGGAATAAATAAGATTGCGGTTAAACTGTTCATACATCTCCGTTGTAATGGTTCGATCTTTATTAAGACCTACGCCGCGGTTTAGCCCATAGATCGGAATGCCTTCGGCGGCAAGCTCATGAATGAGAACATGAGCCTCCTCTACTCGCTTTAATGCATGCTGCGAGCACTCCACGCGATAACCTTCCAATGCAATTTGCTCAAGCTCGCGAATCGTGAGCGCATTGCCATCAAGCGTAACCACCCGTTCGGATGACTGTGTATCCTCCAAACCGATACCATCTATAACTTCATTCATAACAGGCACCTTCTTAGTAAATATCGATAAATTAGAATAATCGTGCTAGACAATACCCTTCAAGCCATACTCAGCAAGCGGTATGCCAAGCGCCTTTTCCACTTCTGGATATACGGTAGCGTCTTTCACACTGGAGCTTAAAGGCACATATTGCTTGTCGATTGCAAACAATGCGATCTCCATGCCTTCCTTCACGCCGCCTACGCTGATCGGCAGACCTGTTGCTGCTTCAAAGGTCGTAATGACATCCGGATAAGTTGTAAGTCGCTTGCCGTCAGCATCATCCACTGCCATATATTCATTCATGACATGCATCGTCAGTTGACCGCCTGATCCATCCGCCATTGTAATGGTGCCAATATCGAAAGCGCCTGAATAATGAACGTCCTTTTTCAAAACGACACCGCGACCGATGATCTGTCCATTTGTTTTGCTGCAAACCGTTTCCATAATCGCTTCCGCGCCATTCGGCTCAGCCTCGATCATCGCATAACCTAGATCAAGCGCTAACGAAATGCCGCCAATCGCTGCATGCTCCTTCACATAAGATGCTGGAATCGGATGGCGAGCAGAAGCGATAAATCCTCCCGACATATCTGCAGCTGTCCGCAAAATGTTCGATGTCTTAGCTGGCGTGCCTTTTACAACGAGCTCCAAATAAGAACCCGTATCTCTGCGTCCGCCTACAACGACCTGAATCGTTTCATAATCGGTGCGGGAAGCAAGGCCCATCGAACCCATCTTGCCTGTTGGATGCGCACGAATATCACCAGTCGCATCAACGACAACCAATCCGAGCGCTGCAGCTGGAAGCCAGCCATTAATGGTGCTCGACATGCCGTTTTGCGGTGTCATAACCCCCACAACCTTGCCGTCATAGTTGTCCATCAGCAGTTGAACAGCCTTAATATAATCAATGCCCCACATTTCCCAGTCATTGCCCGCTGGAGCGCCAATCGCCGTCGCTGTCACAATAATGGCATCATCAGGCAGCTCATCAACCGAAACCAGCTTAGGTCTAGCAATACCCACTGCTGCTCCTCCAATCTCAAGGCCATGATCAACCCAGCCTCCGCCTCCGGATGCGAATACTGCCCCTCCTCTTACTGCTGCTTTTACATCCTCTATCGTTAATTCACGCATCATGCATTCTCCTTTCGATTCGTATCAATTCGTCGTATTCCCTTTTTGCTTACTTCATCCAGCGCTTCCTCATAACCAGCGTCAGCGTATCGCAGTACGCCAAGGCCTGTGTCATTGTCTAGCGTCGTTTTTAATCGAAGCTCTGCATCGGATGTGCCATCTGCAACGAGCGTGACACCTGCGCTTGTCATATATCCGCTGTAGCCGCCGCCTCCGGAATGTATCGCTACAAGATCAGCCATCGATGAACAGTTAATCATCGCATTAAGCAGAGGCCAATCCGATATTGCATCGCTGCCATCCTTCATGTTCTCCGTCATAATATTCGGGTGAGCCATTGATCCCGCATCAAGGTGATCACGCGAGAAGGCAATGGGACCGCTCAGCTCGCCAGCTTGAACCATAGCATTAACCGCTAGTGCCAGCTTCGTCCGATCGCCATGACCGAACCAGCCAATGCGTGCAGGCAAACCCTCGACCGGAACATACTGATTCGCTAAGCGAATCCAGTTGACTACAACCTCGTTATCGCTGAAATGCTCCAAAATATATTGATCAATCTTGCGAATATCACTAACCTCACCGCTCAAAGCGACCCAGCGGAACGGCCCAATCGCACGAGAAAACAACGGTCTTAGAAACGCTTCGGTAAACACAGGAATATCAAAAGCATTTGCAACTCCATTTTGTACAGCCTGCGAACGAATATTGTTGCCGTTGTCAAAAACGACTGCACCTCTGCGCTGAAACTCCAGCATCGCCTCAACTTCTAATGCGATAGAAGCTCTTGCATCCGCTTGAAGCTGATCCGGCTTTGTTCTGCGCAGCTCAGCAACCTTATCTAAACTGTAGCCTGAAGGGATATAGCCGTACATGAGATCATGCGCCGACGTCTGATCGGTGACAACGTCAGGCTGAATGCCTCTGCGAATCAGCTCAGGATAAACATCGGCTGCGTTGCCAAGAAGACCGACTGACAAGCTCTCCTTCTTCGCACAAGCTGCTTGAATCCATTCCAAAGCCTCATCCAAGCTTGCCGTTTTTTTCTGCAAATAACCGACTTCGATACGTTTGTCGATTCTAGCCTCGGACACTTCCACGCATAAAATAACGGCACCCGCCATCGTTCCTGCGAGCGGCTGTGCGCCGCCCATCCCTCCGAGACCGGCTGTCAAAATAAACTTCCCGGCCAGATTGCCATCGTAATGCATTCTAGCTATCGATTGAAAAATCTCATAGGTTCCTTGTATAACTCCTTGTGAACCGATATATTGCCAAGCTGCCGCGGTCAAACCGCCCCAAACGATTAATCCCTGCTCTTGATATTTATAGAAATTGTCGCTCGTTGCCCATTTGCCAACAATGTTGCAATTCGCCATTACAACAATTGGAGCGTACTTATGCGTTCTCATAATGCCGATAGGCTTGCCTGATTGAATGACCAGCGTCTCATCTTCCTCTAACGATTTGAGCGTGCTGACAATGGCATGATAGGAGTCCCAATTACGCGCTGCTTTCGCGAGGGCAGCATAGACAGTAAGCTCTTGTTGGTTTTCGCCATTTTCAAGAACATTCTCAAGCATTCGCAGCAGCGCTTCCTGCCTCCAGCCTTTGCAACGCAGTTCAATGCCTCTGGCAGCTACAATTCGATCCATATTCGATTCTCCTTATTATCATTATTCAATAATTAGTTTCTATTAATCAATAAATTAACAAACGTTTCCTCTCTAGTCAATACAAAAAAACAAGTTTACGTCAGTTTAAGTAACGCACTAGGAATAAGATGCTTTATAAATATAAAGGTTACCTCATTTTTCGCAAAATAGAACCTGTAAACTAAACCCATCAATCGGTTTCGTATGTGGCTGAAAGTTTGCTGAAAGAGCGAGTAAACAGATGCATCTTTTTCTAAAAAGACAGATAATAGAGGGGTAAGCTGCGAAAGGGGAATTTGAAATGGTGTCCTTCAAAGGGATTAAAATATTGCTTGTGGATGATGAACCAAATATCGTGCAATTTCTGGAGCTCGGTCTAATTAACGAAGGATTTGATCTTCGGTTCGCCTATGACGGGGAATCCGCTTTGCAGGAAGCGAGTACCTTTCAGCCCCATGTCGTCATCCTCGATGTGATGATGCCCGGTCTGAACGGATTTGAAGTATGCGAGGCATTAAGGGCTACCGGCGATAATATCGCTATTATTATGCTGACAGCAAAAGATGAGATTGAGGATCGTGTCAAAGGCTTAACACTTGGAGCTGACGACTATTTGGTGAAGCCCTTCAGCTTCAGCGAGCTGCTTGCCCGCATAGGTGCAAGACTGCGGAATCAGTTTCCTAACTTGCTTGGCGAAGCTGTGTATGGACCGTTCCGGCTCGATGACCGCCGCAAAGAACTCATTTATATGGAACAGGTTCTTGAGCTGTCTCCTACCGAATATGAGCTGCTAAGGTTTATCATTCTAAATCATGGTGTCGTGCTTAGTAAATCACTCATTTTGGATAAGGTATGGGGATATCAATTCGGTGGAGAAGAAAATATTGTCGAGGTGTATATCCGCTCGCTTCGCGACAAATTGGACGACAAGGAGCATCGCCTCATTCGAACACTCCGCGGGGCCGGCTATCGGATGGATCTGCCATGACGCGTATTAAAACGTCAGACGTCACTCGTTTCTTTGCTCCACGTTCACTAATATATCAGTTATTATATCGGTCGCTGCTTATACTAGCGGCTTTGTTTCTATTAATTGGCGTGCTTCAATACTTCATTATGAAGGACTTTATTTTTCAGAATAAAGCCGATGCCTTAAATACTCAAATCATGTCGATGCCCATGGATTGGTTTATGGATGGGAAGGATACGAATAACCGACCTGAAACGAGCAATCAGGGTGATCCCGCTAATCCGGCTGAACGGCCGCAGCGAGATCGACGCGACTCGCCCATGTTCTATCAACCGGGCTTGTCTATCGTCCTGATTGATCCAAACGGTGTCACGGTTGACGTATCGAAGGATAATAACCTTAACGCACCGCTTCTATCAACGGACGAATATGAGCAGATTAGAATTCAGATTAAAGCGCATAAGCAAATTGGCTATAAAATCTTGAACAATGCCGAAGGCATCGAGCAGCTAGCCGTCTTCCGTATGGCTGGACCGCCAGGCAGAGCCGAAGGCCTCATTCAAGTGAGCACCGAAACCGATTCACTCAAGCAGCTGCTCATGACACAGCTTGCCATATTCGCTGGTTTATCTGTCCTTGCACTTGCAGCAGGGCTCGCGCTTTATTTGCCGCTGCTTCGGCGTACGCTTCGTCCTTTATCTCGCGTCGTTGTGGCAGCGCAGCAAACCGATGCAGGCAGCTTAACGAAACGAATTCCCGCCAGCCAAGGACAAGAGGAAATCGATCGTTTATCCGATGCGTTTAATGGCATGCTTGAGCGCCTCGATCATTCCTTCGAGGCGGAACGGAAAACAACTGAAAAAATGCGGCGTTTCGTAGCGGACGCCTCCCATGAGCTGCGTACGCCGCTTACTTCGATTCACGGATTTCTAGAAGTGCTGCTGCGCGGGGCGGCCTCGAATCCGGAGCAACTTGCGCGCGCGCTTAACAGCATGTTTCTTGAATCCAATCGTATCAACAAGCTGGTCGAGGATTTACTCGTGCTGGCGAAGCTTGATCAAGACCCGCAGCTGCAGCTGGCCGAAACAAAGCTGGATGCGCTTCTGCTCGAGATGGAACCTCAATTACAATTGATTGCTGGCAATCGCACAGTAGAGCTGCTTCTCACTCCTCATGTGAGCGGTCAGTTCCATGCGGATAAGCTGAAACAGGTGGTGCTCAATTTATTTTTCAACGCGGTGCAGCACACCGATTCGGAGACAGGCGTGATCAGCATCACGCTTGCTTCGTACAATAATCAAGCTGAAATACGCGTTGCCGACAATGGAACAGGGATTGAGGCCGTGCATCTGCCGCATTTGTTTGAGCGCTTTTATCGAAACGAATCATCCCGAACGCGAAAGATGGGCGGCGCAGGTCTCGGGCTTGCCATTACGAAATCGATTGTAGATGCTCATAGAGGTACAATTACAGTAGACAGTTTGCCCGGTGCAGGAACAACCTTCCGCATTTTGCTCCCAACCACCCCGCTCCAGCCGGTCGATATGCAAGATTAACTTAGAAAAAAACAGGAAGAGGCAGTCTCAAAAGTAGATTCTCTACTTTTGAGACTGCCTCTTCTTCATGATTTATTATTTATTCCGCAGACTGCATCTCTGCTAATGCTCGCTGAGCTAATCCGTTTAATGTAATGTCATCCATCGGCGGATTATGCAAGCCTGCGCGAACATCGCGGTACATCCGCTCCAGCGGAAGCGTGCGAGACAAGCTGCTTCCCCCCACTATTCTCATGGCAAGATCAACGATACGAACGGCTGAATTGGTCGCCACATATTTAGCGAGGCCCAGCTCTGGCTTTAATCCGCTCCGTCCCTCCGGTTCCCGGTCCCAGCGATCGGCGATGCTGTAGAGTAAGGTGCGAGCCGTTATTAGCTCCGCTTCCATTTCGCCAATTTGCCGCTGGATCGTTGGCAGTTCGGATATCGGGCCTGGCAAACTGTTAGGCCGATAGTTTTGGGCAAAGTGAATTGCAAAATCACGTGCCGCATGTGCAATGCCGATATAACAGGCAGGAATATGAAGCAGCGTTCCGCCATCGAAGGCCGTCCCGCCTTTACGATTAATTTCTGCGCCTTCAAGCGTACCGCTGTCTGGCACGAATACTTGATTCAACAGGAGGTCATGGCTCCCTGTTGCCCGCATGCCGAGCGTATCCCATGTTTCCTCAATACTTATGCCTGCACCCATTGGAATTAAAAACTCGCTTGCACGATTTTCTTCTTCCATCCACGCAGATATGGTGAAATAAGACACATCAGGACTAAGCGTGCTGTAGGTCTTGCGCCCGTTAATAAGGAAACCTCCAGCCGTTCTTRTCGCTGTAGTTTCCGGCTTGCCGCCTCTGCTTGGGCTTCCAGTTGCTCGCTCGCTTGCATAATGATTTATTGTGGCGCCTTTGCTTACAACCTCCTTGCAAAAGCTGGCATATAAAGCTTCGGGCCATGGACGGCTTATCCGCATTTGCATTACCTGCCCCAGATGCCAGCCCGCGGCGAGCGCCGTTGAACCGTCACCGCGGGCCAAATGATCCTGCGCTAGTACAAATTCATACAATGACGCTTCATCCCCGCCATATTGCTTCGGCACAGTAAGCTTCAAATAACCGCACTCCCGCATATCGGCAAAGTTGTCATGTGGAAAAGAGCCTTCCCTATCATGCTTAGCTGATCTTCCTGCAAACTTGCTCGCCAGCTGATCCGCTGTCGCCGCGATTTCCGCTTCGCGCTCATTGCGAACGAACCGATCCTTTTCGATTTTCACCTGCATAAAGCTGTCCAGCCTCCTATCCACACTTTCATATCTGTATAGCAATCTTTCCTTTCAGTTTACACCCATCCTGCCAAAATAAAAATGAAAAAAGGATTAAATTGCTTAGGTTATCTAAGCAACTAATCCTTTGTAGAGTCGTCTATTACTATATACATGATATGGAGGGCTTTCAGATGAAAAAAACTACTATTGCATTATTATCTCTTATGTTGTCTGCCAGTATATTTTCAGTTAACCACATTCATGCAGAAGCAGCAAATCAGCCATTCGTAATAGAGGGAAAAGTGGTTCAGGGACGCACTTTAGTTCCAGTACGCTATGTTGCTGCAGGGTTAGGAGCTGAGGTTAATTGGAACCAACAGTCCAAAACGGTAACCATTCTTAACGGAAAAACCGAGGTTATGCTCAAAATTAATTCAAATAAAGTGATGCAAAATGGAACTGAAATCACGATTGATGTTCCTGCTCAAATAACCAAAGGGGTTACATACGTCCCCATTCGCTTTATCTCACAAAGCTTAGGCGGTACTATTTCTTGGGATGCTAAAAGTAGAGTAGCCGACATTTCTTTAGGCGACAAACAAGTTAGAATTACTACAGAGTCTACTTTTAACTTGTCTACAATCCCGCAAGAACATATTAATACGCTGATCCAAAAAGCGAACGAAGCGACTAATCTATCATCCTATTCACAAATTAGAGCCCATTTTAAATCCAATTTTACTGGGACATTCATTAATAAAATCATCAAACAAAATGGGCTAGAGTTCAACGTTCCATTCACAGGTACAGCATACAGTCATTCCGAAGGAAAGGAAGGATATATCAATCAATATGAATCCCCCTTAAATGCTGGAGGCATGATTGTCGAGCGAAGAATCATCCTTAAACAAATTCAAAATACATGGATGGTCGACGATATTATTTTCTCAAGCTCGGCACCTTAAACAAGCATAAAGCCAGCAATTTTGTTTAATAAAAAATTTCAATTACGTTCCATTACTCTTCAATCTGCTTTATAATCTTGGCGGGATTTCCACCTACAACTACGTTATCTGGCACATCCTTTGTAACGACAGCACCGGAAGCAACAACGACATTATTGCCGATGCTCACGCCAGGGTTTACAACGGCTCTCCCGCCTATCCATACATTATGGCCAATCGTTACCGGTTTTCCGTATTCAACACCAGATATTCTCTCCTTTGCATTCAAAGGGTGAGTTGCTGTGTAGATGTGTACTCCTGGTGCAAGAAAACAATTGTCGCCAATTCGAATTTCGCAAACGTCCAATAGTACACTATCAAAATTAGCATAAAAGTTTTCTCCAACATGAATGTTGTAGCCGTAATCACAACGGAAAGTGGGCTCGACATATAGACTTTTGCCTGTGGACCCGATCAATTCCTTTAGCAGCTCAGTTCTTTTGTTATCCTCTGTCTCTAATGTTTGATTGAATAACCTCGTTAGTCTGCGAGCGTTCATTCTATCCGCAACCAGCACAGCATCGGCTGCATTATAAAGCTCACCACTGAGCATTTTCTCTTTTTCTGTCTTCATTTGGTACCACTCCTGTCTGTTGTTTCAATTGTAAGCAGAAATACGGTTTGTCTGGTCACTACATTCGATTACTTTTTTGTTCCTGAAATCATGAGGCCTAAACCAAGCTTCTGTAATCCATACAAATAATCTTGTTTCCAGTCGCTCACAGTAAGCTCCGGCAAATGTTCTTTAGGAATATAAGCTGCGCTTCTTAATGTTATTTGGTCGGTTATTTGCTTATTTATTTCATCATTGGAAAAAATAATTGTGTGCGGGTTTATTGTAGCTGTAAATGAGGCTACCAACCGACTAATCGCATCAATCTTTTTTTCATCATGAACCAATGCAGTTTCTGTTCCATCCCCGTTATTCAGGGCTTGTACAAAATTTCGGTCATCATACTGAGGAACAAAGGATATTTCTCCTGAGAAAAACGTACTGCCTCGCACGACGTCACCATTAATCATAATGCCTGCACCAGGACCATTTTGACCCAAATACAAGTAGACCAAGGAACCCTTGTCTTTATTGTTCCGGTTGTCGTAGTACCCAAGAACAGCCGCATTCATATCATTCTCAACAACGACAGGTATGGATAAACGCTCCTCAAAATATCCTTTTAAATCAAAATCATGAAACTGCTCATAGCTCGGGATGAAAATAATTCGGCCATTATTGACTGAACCCGGCACACCTATAGCTACAGAGCTGATTTTGGGATGCTTTTCTATAATACTTTCAAGTAAATGAGATAAGCTCAAAGCATCATCCATTAGCACACTTGAAGTACTGCCTTGTTCCTTCTCTTCGCCTAAACAATTARAAATGGTATAGTTAGTTTCTGTTTTCTCTAAAAATATAGCCAAACCGAGCATGAACTCGGGATTGTATGCGTATCTGTTTGCTCTTCTTCCGCCACTTGAATGGTCGAGACCAACTAAAATGAGTTCGCCGTCCTTTTCCATTTGCGTGAGAAACTTACTAATGGTAGGGAAGCTTACTCCAAGCTTTTGACTTAGCTCAACCTTCGTGGCACTCCCATGCTCCAGAAGAGCCGCACGAATGCTGCGTAAAATAACTTTTTTCCATTCTTTTGGAGTTGCAAATAGCTCATTTATGATGATCACCACCTCTGATTGCTATACTTATTAAATTAATTTAATAAGTTAAACCGATAATATCAGAATATCGTCTTGGATAAAAGTAATCTTCAGGAAAAAATAAGAGATGCTTAAAAAAGTTTACATGTTTATTCTGTAGAATAACACATAAAGCAATTGTTCTGGTAATTACCGCACAGAGACAAGAAAGGATGTTTTGATGTATCAAGGAAAGCAGCGAAAAATGATTACTTTACTGTTGGTTTTATATACCGTATTAATCTTCTATTTCTTATATGCCGGATTCAACAGAGCTGCTTCTATTCATGACAGCGGCTTGCGATATAATCTAATACCCGAAAAGATCCATTTATTCCTCCCTATGCAGAGAGAGTTTTCATTTTCGCTTTTTGAGTTCGGCAACTTTGCAGCATTTATACCTTTTGGAATCATGATCCCGCTTCTGTTTCGTTCTCGTTTTCTGAGTTTTATACTGCTATTTATTGTATCGATTACCATGCTTGAGACGCTGCAGATGTTTTCCCGTTTAGGCTCCTTTGATATCAACGATATTATTATTAATACGTTAGGTGCTGCAGTAGGCTACTGCGCACAAAGGTTTGTTCGACATGAGCGTGATACATTCAAAGGCTTCTGCAAAATAATAATAACAGCATTTGTACTTGCGATTGGTGTCATCGGCAGTATTGGAGGCATTAATAATTATCTAGATAAAGCAAGCAGCGAGGTTATCGCTTTAGATAAACTGCCATTAAAGGCTGGAACTGTTCTTTGGGATAAAAGTCTCTCCAGCTTTCCCGCAGCCCAAGAGAACGTTGAGCCCAAACTAAATATGTACAGCCGAAACAATACACGAACAAATGAGTTTACCTATCTTTTAGACGGCAAATATCACATGATAGCAGGTAATCTCGCGATATCAAAAACCTTAACTCAAAGTGCCGGCAATGGAAATATCGATCTCATTATTAGCGCAGACGGAACCGTAATCCATTCATTTGGATGGAGTTTCGATGGACAGGAAGAGCTTCCTTCCGAGTTTTTTCAAATCCCCTTAAATGGAGCAAAGGAACTTACTATAAAATTTGTTAATCATACATCCGATCGAGATGTCCTGCTGTGGGACATTGCACTTCATAAAGTAAATACCGGACAAAAAATAATAAATGGGATCAAACAAAAACTAAAAACATTATTTTAAATGGAAA